>JAQWCA010000044.1 GCA_028706065.1 Tepidanaerobacteraceae bacterium | reverse complement strand
ATGCCACCGTTTTCCTGAATTAACCTAAAATCAGGAAGAGTATCCTTTGATGAAGAAAGCCGGATACCACAATCCATTAAAATATTTTTTCCGTCTATCTTAACAAGATAGCAAGAAGCACCTACTTCTCCCGCTCCACCGCAAAAAAACAACTTCAATTTTTTACCTCCAATTCTATTTAATTCATTTACATTATATCAAAGCTGTGAATATGAAACAAAAAATTATTTTTTTGCCTAAAATTTGATATAATAATCTTAAAAAATAAATGAGGTTTGATCATGACACAAATTCAGCTAATTGCTCCCACACTTTTGGGCATAGAATCCATTACAGCTAAAGAATTAAGGAGATTAGGATATAATGATGTGACAGTTGAAAATGGCAGGGTATCTTTTATTGGTGATGAACAGGCGATTTGCCGCTCAAACCTTTGGATACGCACTGCCGAAAGAATTTTGATAAAGGTGGGTGAATTTTCCGCCACTACTTATAACGAACTCTTTGAGAAGACAAAATCACTTCCGTGGGATGAGTGGATACCGGAAGACGGAGCTTTTCCGGTGAAGGGTTACTCTCTAAAATCGCAACTTTACAGTGTTCCTGATTGTCAGTCTATAATAAAAAAAGCGATTGTGGAAAAATTAAAAAGCAAGTACAAACGGTCTTGGTTTGATGAAAAGGGATCACTTTTTCAGATACAGTTTTCTCTCATGAAGAATAAAGTTACATTGATGATAGATACCAGCGGTCAAGGGCTACACAAAAGGGGTTATCGGGAAAAGTCCAACATTGCCCCACTGCGAGAGACACTGGCGGCTTCCATGATAATACTAAGCAAATGGAGAAATGACAGACCCCTTCTTGACCCTTTTTGTGGCTCCGGCACTATTCCTATTGAAGCCGCCCTTATCGGAGCAAATATAGCTCCAGGTATGGAACGGGAATTCGTATCGGAAAGCTGGCCGCTAATACCCAAAAAACTATGGTGGAATGCAAGAAATGAAGCTCATTCAATGATAAAAAATATTAAACTTGAAATAGCAGGCTTCGATATTGATAAACAAACGGTAAATCTCTCCAGGGATAACGCATATAAGGCCAATGTAGATCAATATATTGTTTTTAAGAATATTGCCGTAAAAGATATAAAGCCTTTTGGAGACTATGGTTGTATTATATGTAATCCGCCTTACGGTGAGCGAATGGGAGAAATTCGGGAAGTGGAACAAATTTACAAGCAAATGGGAGAAGTCTTTAAGAAATTTGATACATGGTCAAAATATATCCTGACACCTCATGAAGACTTCCAGAGGCATTTTGGAAAAATCGCCGATAAAAACCGTAAATTATACAATGGTATGATAAAATGTTATTATTACCAATATTTCGGACATTAAACTTTTCACCTACCACAGTCGGTGACTTTGCCGGTTAGAACCTCAATGGCGTGGGGGATTACTGGAAGTACTGCTTCGAGATTTTCACGGACGGCTTTGGGGCTGTCGGGAAGGTTAATGATGAGGGTTCTTGAATCGAACAAAAAGGGGGTATGTTTTGGTTAAGTTCACAAAGTCCATTATTTCATCATCATTAAATCCCTTAATGGCTACACAATTAATTTTAACCGGAGTAAGGCCAACCTCAATAGCTGTCTGTATACCTTGCAGCACTTCGGATAAGAATGTTTTATAGTATTTTTTGATAGATTTTAGTATAAGTCAATTTACCTCTCATCCGCTCTGACTTCATTAAAGCAATATTCTCAACTGTCATTTGCAGTGGTGTAATAGAATCAGAAAACTGATTTTCATCAAAGGTATCTTTAGCAATTATTCTTCGTCCCAATGTCAAATGAGGTTTAAACTCACGTTTATCAATGGCAAAACCCATACTAGTCAACTCATCACTAAGTCGTTTGTATATATCTATTAAATCTTTATTTTTATCTATACCAACCCAATAGATGTCTCCACCAAACCGACTAAAATGACTAATACCTCTCATTGTTATGGTAAATGGCAAAGATGGTATTCGATCCATAGCAGCTTTGATTCTATCAATTTTAGATACATTCACTTCACCAAGAAAAACGAGTGTCAAGTGAAGATTTTCTCTATAGGTAAAAGTTCCCTTTGATGTATATGTTTTGAACTTTTCTATCACATGACAAAGTCCATTTTTTATATCTTCATTGAAGTTTATGGCAATAAACAAATGCATATGAGAATTTTTATTCGTCATAGTTATTATTCACCTCCTATGAAAACTATCGCCTTTTATTCGCTGGCTCTTATTAAGGTTTGTATAAAAAACAAAACAAGGCCTCAAAAAGAACTTGTCATCGTATTATCCCAATCTTGATGGAGACCTTTTTTTGCCCATTTCATGTATCTCCTGCACATCGTCTTTTTTAGTATAATAATTGGTTCCCCATACACCGCAAAGTATCATTAGACCCCCTGCCACATTGAACCAATATAAGGGTTCATTTCTAAAAATCACACCGGCTGTTACCGATATTACAGTGGCAACATTTGCAATAACTGAAGCTCTTGAAGCTTGTATTTGTGATAACAAGTAATTTAATAAAAAATAAGCCACAATAGATGATAAAGCTCCAAGATATATTATGGAAATAAGTGCTTTGGTATTTGTCAAAGGATAAAAATAATTACGTATAGCTCCTTGATTTAAATGCTGTATAACCGATATACCGTTAAAAACTACTGCACCAACCCACATCATTACATAGGTGATTTCAACCGGAGAGTATTCAGAAGATAGTTTTCGGGATAATACATTATATCCCCCCGCTGAAAGAACAGATCCCAGAAGGATAAAAGTTCCAAGGGTATTTCCTCCTACGATCGTATTTCCCTTCATGATTGTCATAAAAATAACACCTGTCACCGATAGTAATATAAATCCGGACTGAACAATAGTAGGTTTTTCCTTGAGATATACCACACCTAATAATACAGTGAAAACCGGAGCCAATGCTATTATCATGCCCGCTTCCGATGATGAAGTCAAATTTATCCCAATAGTTTCGCAAATAAAATATATAACAGGTTCCATTAGAGTCAAAATTATCAATGGGCCTAGGTTTTTCCCCTTCAAATCTATTATTATAATGCCACAAATTCGCATGATTACAAAAATAATTGTAGCCAAAGCAAACCGCAACCCCAATAAATGAAAAGGCTCTAAAACGTCGAGCCCTTCCTTTGTAAACAAAAAAGAAAACCCAAATATAATTGATACAAAAATTCCGGCAAGAAACGGACGTAAATCGTTTTTACAGTGCATTCAAAATTTCTCCCTTGCATGTGACATGGGGATGCAGATAATCTTGCCATTTCATCACCATTTCGAATATATCATTTTTCTTATTTATAAGCAATAAATAAAAACTCTAATACATAGGAAAGTATGGAAACGTCGGGATGAAATGGCATTGTACAACAGAGATTAACACCAACTAAGATTATTGTAGCTTTTCACCTCATAAATACATATTATAAGTTATCTAAAAACATATAAATAAATATATTTAGAAAAGACAATTTTGGAATTATATCGCTGATTTTTTGATCAGAGCTCCCTGCGTGCGATATTGCCGAAAACTATGCTGACGTTTCCAAAGCTGAGAGAGAATTGGGGTGTACAGCTAAAAGAGATTTGTTAGCTATGTGCCAAGATGCCTGGCGGTTTGAGAAGAATTACGAAGACTCAACAGTTTCCCAAAAGAATCATTGCCTATTGATTGCCGAATAATATTAATACCCCATCTCTTTTAGTATTCTTGATAAGTTACGTAAGCGTTCACCGATAAGTTCATCATCATCACTGAGAACCTGGCTAAATAATTTTATATCTTCATCAATCTTTTCATTGTCGGTACATACAGATACCGTCATAGCATCACCCTGTAATCCCACTCTGTCTATTATAGGTTTTTCAGTATCATATAGCTTCTCATACCGATAAGCCTCTTGAAAATGAAATTTTGCTCTACAAATTAAAATCGCTAAATCCAGCACACGATGAAGGGGTAATTCCTCGGACTGTCTTGACCATTTTTCTCCTGTATATCTCCATACTTTGGCCGAAATATCTACCTTCCCTCTGTCATTCCACTGAGCCAATCCTAGTGAAAGACCTTTTGCATCAGACTTATAAGCATATCTGCCATCAACATTTTCATAGTTCTCTGATACGATAACCGGTTTATGTTTTAAAGCAGTTGGTATTTTCATCACTTCTCCTCCTTGTTTTTACTGATTTACTAATTTACTAAACTACTGTACATTATAAATCACTTAACAAGTTCTGTCAATTTGTATTCAAAAAAGTTTCCTACATTATATCTGCTCCTTTTCACCTTTTCCCAAGTTTTTAATACCATGGTAAAACCAAGTAGCCGTTAATAAAGCGGAAAAGAAATCCGCAAAAGGTGCTGCATGAAGCAATCCATTAATACCCCAGAATCTAGGAAACACAATTAATGCCGGTATGAGAAATATTACCTGTCTTGTCAAGGTTAAAAACATAGCCGACTTAGGTCTACCAATGGCTTGAAAAAAGTTTGAGGCAATAATTTGAAAACCAATCACAGGAAGGCATAGGAACCAATGAATCAGTGCATAGCTTCCAAACTTTAATAGTTCAGGCTCACTGTTGAATAAAGCAATCATTTGCTCGGGAAACAATCTTGTTACAGTAAAGCCGATTAGCACAATCCCTGTAGCAGCTATGATAGCAAGCTTTACAGCAGTTTTTACCCTAGTGTATTTCCTCGCTCCAAAGTTAAAGCTGACAATTGGCTGGACGCCCTGGTTTATACCGATTATAGGTAGTAAAAGTATGGTCTGTAGACTGTTTATTACACCCATGCCTGACACGGCAATATCCCCACCGTAAATAAACAATCTTTTATTAAGAATTATGTTTAAAAGACTATTAGCAAGTTGTATTGAAAATCCAGGGATTCCCAGCAAGATTATTTTTGTAACTATATCACGCTTAGGCTTCATATATTTGAATTTTAGCTTATTTCTGCTTCGTTTACCGACAAAATATGATATTACCCACGTAGCTGAAACTGCCTGTGCCAAGATAGTAGCCAATGCTGCACCGGTCATGCCCAATCTGAAAACGTATATGAAAAGTGCATCTAATACAATGTTTATCCCTGCTCCTAAAAGCATGGTAAGCATTGCTATATTGGGGTTCCCGTCAGCACGTATAAAGTTATTCATACCCATACTGGTTACCTGAAACACAGCTCCAAAAAAAATCACTCTCATATATTCCAATGAATAAGGAAGAACAGCTTCACTTGCACCAAACAGAGTTAAAAGTGGCTTTAAAAAAAGTTGACCTAATATCATAAATACAATACCAGCTATGAACAATAAAGTAAAAGCATTGCCAAGGGCGTTTTCAGCCTCTTGCTGCTTTTTTTCGCCTAATTTTATAGAAAATAAGGTTGCTCCACCTACTCCAAACAGTATACCCATACCCATAAGTATTATCATAATTGGAAAAGCAATAGTAATTCCGGCTAATCCATATGAGCCTAAATCTCCACTGTTTCCGATAAATATTTTATCAACAATATTATATAAGGCATTAATTACCATACCTACAATCGCCGGCACTGAGAATTGTATCAAAAGTTTTGATACTTTTTCTTTGCCTAGAGGATTTACATATCCCATATTAAAATTTTCCTCCATCTCCATTTCAAAATTAATCAAAATTTTACACTTTATCCACTAACTATTCCATTATAAGTAGATATAATTACTTCGTCAACTAGTCTCTTCAAAACCTTTGGCAAAATGATAAGGTAAGTAGTATATATAACCTAGTAAAGCCACGACCGTAACTCAAACGCACTGTAGACAAAAGAACCGGCCAAGTAATTTTACCTGGCCGGTTCTTTTCATACCATACATATTTGACCCTTTTGAAATTAAAATTGCATCAAAGCTGCCAAAGCGTTCTTTTGCTCTATGCTCCACTCTTCACATAAATTCGTGAAGTCCTGCCCCAATGTTAAATTGAAGCTATTCCACGGTTTCTTGTTTTTAGGAAAACTTGTAAATGATATTTTCCTTTTAAAAGTCGGATGCTCGCAAGTAATATTGTGAGACCAAAGAGCAATTTGCTGTCCCCTCTTATTTACTTCAAATCCATAACGTTGATCACCATATAAAGGGTGTCCAGGTGTTGATAATTGAACGCGAATTTGGTGGGGTCTTCCGGTGTATATGTTAATTTTTGCGAGACTGAATCCCTCTGCCTCATCTATAATCTCATAATCCATCACTGCTTTTTTTGCACCTTTAAATCCTCTGTCAACAGCACTAACTGTATTCGTTGCATGATTTTTCAGCAAGTAATTAATCAATTTATCCTTCTTCTTGGCTGGTTTCCCATGAATTACAGCCAAATAGGTTTTTGTAAATACCCCTTTTCTGATCTGATTAGAAAGTCTTGATGCACACTTTGAAGTTTTGGCAAAAATCATTACTCCACCTACCGGCCTATCCAAGCGATGAACAAGGCCTATAAAGACATTGCCAGGTTTATCATCACGTAATTTTATTTTTTCCTTCAAGAGGGTTAACATATCTTTATCTCCGGTTCTATCCTTTTGAGATAAAATATTAGGTGGTTTTTTAACCACAAGCAAATGATTATCTTCAAAAATAATGGGTACTTCCATTGTAATCTCTCTCATAATTTGTATTTATTTCAATTATATCATCGAATAATGAATACATCCAGTAGATTTTCTTCTTTCAATATGTGGAGATATAGAGAAGATGACAATAACCCCGTCCCCTTGTCACCATGCCAAACAATAATATGCCTTTTCAGCAGTTTTAACTATAAAAGGTAGGTTATAAAAAAGTTGTAAGTCCATTATAATATCGCTAAACCACTTGTAGAATCTGTTATAATAAATATAGGTCGTTGAGTCACGAGGAGGTTGCTTTGATGGATGATAAAGGCATTTTTACCAAAAGTTTAGCCTTGGTAGGCACAATAATAGTGTGGATTCCGATTTTGTTCACTGTTATAACATCTGTAATTGGAACTATCTACAGCCGGAGACTACGGTTTGACTATCTGATGCCGGCTGAGCTTTTTCCCATCGCTTTAGTTGGTGCTCTTTTGCTGCTATGGGCCGCACGACGGGCGCGTTCTTATCAAAAACTCATCGGTTGGGGGTTAGTTGCTGCCATAGTTTTTCTCGTTAGCGGTCAGGGCATTGCCATAGCCACCGGTCTGGCTTCAGGTGCAATTGAACCAACGGGCTGGCCTTGGGCTGTGGTACTCAGTTCAATTGCTTTTTATTCGTTTGCACTTATTGAGATTGGTATAGCAGGTGTATTGTTAGTGAGAAAGCTATACTTTCTTTAAATAAAATTAGCAAAATATCGAATTATAATATTGATGATTCCAAAAACCGAAGTAAAGGCTGTGAACTAATGTTACTACTCATTGGCATATTAATTTTTCTAGTATCCGGGTACTATCCACAAATTACTGAAAATATATATTCTACATTTATTTACAAAATACTGGGGCAAAGCATCAGCAAAATTACAGGTATATTTCCTTTTTCGATTGCAGAAGTAATTATTTTGTTTTCCGTTATTTCCATAACAGCTTATACACTCCGGTCTGCTTTTTACTTTATAAAAACTAAAAAAATAAGAGAGCTCAAAAAGCTCTTTTTAAATATACTTACTGCAGCAGGCATAATCTATTTTTCTTTTCAGTTGCTCTGGGGACTTAATTACAACAGGGTAAGACTGGATGAAATTCTAAGTTTAGATGCAAGAGCACCAACACAAGAAGAACTTATAGGTCTTTGCGAAGATTTAATTGTTCGGACAAACAAACTCAGGGTAGACCTAAATCAAAACGCGAATAATGTAATGGAACTTCCCTATGAAAAAGCTCAAGCCCTACGAATTGCTTATAAGGGCTTTGAAAATGCTTCATTGTATTATCCCCGTCTTGATGGAAAGTATGGACAACCTAAAGGAATAATCCTTTCAGAACCTATGTGCTATACAGGAATTTCAGGCTTCTTTTTTCCCTTTACCGGTGAAGCAAATGTCAATATGGCTACACCCGACCCTTTCTTCCCATGCACCATAACCCATGAAATGGCACATCAGAGGGGATTTGCCCGGGAGGATGAGGCTAATTTCATCGCATATATTGCATGCATTAATCATCCCGATATTTATTTTCAGTATTCGGGAACACTTTCAGCTTTGAGTTATTCTATGAGAGCCTTAAAAAAGGTCAGTGACTCGAAATACAATGAATTACTTACTGCCTACAGTGAAGGTGTGGCTCGTGATATAAAATTCAATAACGATTTTTGGAGTCAGTACTCCGGCCCTATCGAAAAAGCTTCCAACAAAATAAATGATACTTACCTGAAAACACAGAATCAAAAAACCGGAGTTAAAAGCTACGGTGCGATGGTTGATTTATTGATTGCTGAATACCGAAGAAAAAACAAAGGTTAATAAATAATAAATACAATGGCTAACATAATTCTTCACATAAAAATTTCTCCTTAAGCATAAATTTATTTTTCATAGTTTCTGGAGAACGTTGTCAAAAATACAATAGAAATAACTATCATAGATAAGGTGGCTACCAGTCCGCTCCAATGTGCCCCAACTCTCTCAAGGGCAATTCCAAATAATAATTCCGTGATATCAACAAACATCCTTCCCCCAGCATTTTTGAACCATTGCACCGGTTTTTTTACGGTGTCTGCTGTTGAGTAAGACACCTACCAGCATATTCTTGAAAAACTCTATTCCCATGGGAGTGATTGGTGCACTCATGGCTTGTCTGTACATCATTAAGTTCATGTATATCCGCAGTTCTTCATCAGTATCTTCAGGTTGTGGTATGGGATAGAGAGAAGTAATCGGTCTTGATTGCACCAAATAGAATTTCCCATCTGCAAAAGCCCATTCAATATCCTGGGGAGATCCAAAATACCTTTCCACTTTAAGGGCAAAATATAGAAGCTCTTTTCTTTCTCCTCTATTTAACGTAATCTCTTTTTGTTTATCGGGTTTAACATTGACAAGTGCAATACCCTGCTCTTTTCTTATGCTCATCACTTTCTTAATGGCAATGTACTCATTTACAACTTTTTCACCTTTCTTGTTTATAACCCACTGGTCGGGTGTCACATCCCCGCTGACTATAGCTTCTCCTAAACCCCGGAAGGAATTGAGCGATATTTCACTTATTTGGACTTGACCATGCCTTTCATATGGTTATATTCATTTTCTATTACCAGCATCTTTAACTATTTTAAACAACTCTTTATTAAGATATATCCTTTCTCTTCCAATTTTTTCTGAAACTAAGAATCCTTCTTCTTCTAAAATGGATAAATACTTAGCTGCAGTCTTTCTTGAGATATTAAGACCTTCTTTTATATAGCCAATCTTAGTATAGAATTCGAAAAATATCAAATTTACTAATTCCCTTGAATAGATGTTAGGTAGCTTCTCTCTTATTTCTTCAGCTGTTTTTTCTAACAATATATTTATTTTTTTTACAAGTAGAAGCGTTTCTTCTGCAGTTTCCTCAACACCTTGTAGTATAAATAGTATCCAATCTTCCCATTTACCTTCATTGGTTACACTTTGAAGTAATCCATAATAAGCAGATTTGTTCCTAATGATAAACTTACTTAGGTATAGTATAGGGCTATCTAATAACTCTTTTAAGACTAAATACAGAACATTAATTATTCTCCCCGTCCTGCCATTTCCATCATAAAAAGGATGAATGCATTCAAATTGATAATGGATGACCGCTAACTTTATAAGGGAATCAATATCATCATAATCATTGTTTATATATTGTCCAAGGTTATCTAAGTATGATAAGATTTCTTCTTTCCCACTTGGAGGTGTATAAATCACTTCTCCTGTAGTTTCATTCTTAAGTACCGTACCTGGAAGTTTTCTAATACCTCCTTTATCTGGTTCTATAATTTTATGTATATCAATAACCATGTTAGTTGATAAAAAATCATTTTTTTTAATTAGTTCATAACCATTCCATAAGGCATTTCTATAGTTAACAACCTCTTTAGCCGAAGGAGAAGCATAACTTTCTCTACTCATTGTTTTAAACAATTCATCATGAGTAGTTACAATATTTTCTATCTCTGAACTATCTTTAGCCTCGTTTATTGTTATTGCATTTATTAATATGTTCTTGTTAGGTATCATTTCTGAAAAACCTTTTAGTTCTGCTAAAGCTCTATGAGATCCAGCTAATTGTTTTAAAATATATTTGGTTTCAAGCTCGACATTTGGTGGTAACTTAGATAATGAATTGTTCATTTTTCCACTCCTATATTATTTGCTGTATATATTATATAGGTAATTTCCTCCTATTACAATAGAATATAGGTAAATTTTAAGATTTTTTACCCATTTCTTTATGATATGGGTAATTATTACCTATGTTTAAATTACTGCCACTTATTTTGCTACAAGTTTAGTATTATGTTTTAAATCCTGGCAGTAGCTTGCTACTAATCAGCCTTCGCTACGCTCGCCTTCTTGGGCAGGGCAAGTCTGACATGAGACGTACATCGACTTCTTCAGTCGTTTCACTCCCTCACAAGTCGTATTACGGCTTCAACGTGCCTTGAGGTAACAATAAAGATGTCACGGGTATATATTACCCCCTTGGTGGCAAGGCCCTATCTTTTTATTTTACAATTATACAAATTGCAAACATATCTTGAAGGCTTTATTTATCACAATTTATTAACTTTTATCTAATTCTTATTTTACATCTCATTTATTCTCTTTCTTTTCTCCATACAAACGGTCTAATAATAATTATAATTTATCCACAATGGAATGATGTCCAATATCTAATGTTATTATAATATCCGCTCCTTCATACTTCCAAAGTATCCTTATATCCATATTTACACTACATTCAAATAAATCTTGAAATCCTTTAATTTTCTTAGTTCTTAAAGAAGTGTAGTATGGATTTGTTTGTAACGATTTTAATTTTGATGCCACCTGTCTTTATTCTAAGTGGGTTAGTTTTTTTAGGCTCTTT
>JAQWCA010000322.1 GCA_028706065.1 Tepidanaerobacteraceae bacterium | reverse complement strand
GGCGGTAACACTGAGGACTCCGTGAGAAAAGCTCATGACCGGTTCCTGAAGAAAGGAGCGATTGCATGAGCTATGAGAACGAACCGTATAAAAGACTGGCCAATGAAGTGGTGCTGCAAGCAGTAAAAGATTATCGCAGTGTGCTCAGAAAACTGCGGTGGTCCAAAGAACAAGAAAAAGCTTGGAATCAGATGAAGCAGATAGAAACGTTCTTTAAGTCTAAATATTACGGAATGCTTACAGAGTTAAACTCGGAAAATCTTATGAAAAAACTTAAGGAGGAATGCACCGATGAATGCAAAGGAATATCTGATGCAGGCGAAAAACATAGACAACAGAATAAACACAAAGCTTGAGCGCCTTGGCTCTTTGCATTCTCTAGCAACAAAGACTACCAGTACCTTGTCGGATATGCCTCATAGTTCCAGCCCGAACCTAAAGCAGATGGAAAGCACTGTTTGTAAGCTTATGGACATGGAAAAAGAGATTAATACCGACATAGATAAACTGGTAGACCTTAAGCGGGAAATAAACCGGGCCATAGGTTCTGTAAAGAATCTTGATCAGCAAAGGGTTCTTGAACTCAGATACCTTTGTTTTAAATCATGGGATACCATTGCAGAGGAAATGGGCTACTCAGTCCGAAGTATTTTTAAGATTCATAATCTTGCACTTAAAAATATCAAAAGTGTGCATTAAAGTGCAGTAAAATGCAGTTCAGGACATCTTGCGCCATTATTGACAATCTGATATGATATACTTGCGAGCAAAGAAAAATTAAATATTAACCTTCAAGGTCAAAAGCCTTGGAGGTTTTCTTTTAGTCCATGTTAAGAAATGATATAATACAAACATGGGGGTAAAAATCATGGACGGTAAAGAGGCAGCTAAGGTTTGTATAAAGAGAAAAATAGATGAAGAAGTAAAAAAAATGCGGAAAGCTTTTTATAATTGTATTAGCTTTAATGCTAGTGATGTTTATCTGTGGGACTATATGTTCCCAGAGTGGCCTGATAAGGACGGTTATGTGTCGTTTGATAAAGTGCATAGAGGCGAAGGCGATATTGTGACAGTCCGATTTCGTGAAGATGATACAGTTTTTCAGTATGAGAATGAAGAAATTATTGCTCTGATTCAAGACTGCAAAAATATTATTTATAAACTTCCATCTTTTGAAATTTTCATACTCATGATATCTTTCTTAAAAAATAAAAAGGATATCCCAAAAGAAATAATAGAAAACCACTTTATGACTGAAGAAACTTCTGATGAAGAAGACGATTATGAAACCAATGATTTATATACAAAAGCAAGAATTAAAGAAGAGTGGAATACACTTTTTATCGTTTATAATATTTTAGGACCTATACTAAAAGAACTCCGTAATCAATATGAACGAGATATAGAAAAAAACCTATCAGAATAGCGTTAAGTTAATATCCAAAGGGACAGCCAAGCTAAATTTTGTGACGATAAATAAAAAGTGTGCAGTAAAGTGCAGTAAAATGCAGTTCAGGACATCTTGCGCCATTATTGACAATCTGATATGATATACTTGCGAGCAAAGAAAAATAAAATACTAACCTTCAAGGTCAAAAGCCTTGGAGGTTTTTTTATACCCAAAATTAGGAGGGAGATTAATGCCAAGAAGGCCTAAGACACCGTGCCGGTATCCTGGCTGTCCGGACTTGTGGACGGCAGGTACTGTGAGAAGCACCAAAAGATTATGGATGCCCGGTACGAGAAATATGACAGAAGCCCTGCCACTAAGAAACGTTACGGCAGAGGCTGGAAAAGAATAAGAGACAGATACATTGCAGCGCATCCTTTGTGTGAGCAGTGCATTAAAGAAGGGCACATTACTGTAGCTACTGAGGTTCATCACAAGCTGCCGCTATCGAGAGGCGGAACGCATGACGTGAGAAACCTTATGGCTTTGTGTACCCCGTGCCACTCCAGAATCACTGCAGAGTCAGGAGACAGATGGCACAGAAATAAAACAAGGAATATAAAAAAACACTCACCGAAGTGAGTGCTTAGTGTTTAGGTTTTCTGAATTATTTAACCAATGTTGTAGATGGATCTAGTTCCCTATGCTTTAATTCAATAACCGCTTTGTCTAATACGTTTTTAGGAATCGTATCTCCACTTTGGCAATAAGGGCAATGACTTATAAGACCTCCAGCAGCCGGCCTTACTTCAATAAAATTATATTGAGGTGTGGCATAAATTATGTAATATAAACCATTTTTCATTTTAAACATAACCCATCCGTCCTCGTCCCACGCAACAACATTTTCAAATTCTCTAGTATCAGATTTCATATATTTGTCCTCTTTAGATTGTAATTTGTTCTTATAAATAAATTATATCATACCAGCAATAAGAAATCTTGGACCAATTTAATGAAGTGAAAAATGAAATATCAAAAGAAGAACAAAGCAAGCTACAAAGCTAAATTTTAAATAACAAACGCTGAAAGCTAGTCTACAAGCGACCTAGGGGCGGTCTAAATCTCTAAACCTAGTCTGCAAGCCAACGGGCGTAGGCTCTCACACCAAATAAAAGCGTATTCAAGAAGGTTATTAAAGGCAGGTGTAAAAGAGTGTCTCCAAAGTCAAACAATATAGGCGGGCACGGCCGTAAAAGACCAGGTGCTGGACGCAAGAAATCAGCTGTTTTAGAAAAAGCGCAGGCAGGAAATCCAGGAGGCAGA
>JAQWCA010000043.1 GCA_028706065.1 Tepidanaerobacteraceae bacterium | reverse complement strand
TTCAGGCTACGCATTGAATTTGAAGATAGGACTGGCATGGTTTATGATACTAGCAGGGTAATAGCAAAGCATAATATAAGTATATTGGCGCTGGAAGTTTTGCCTAGCTTAATGTACTTTGAATTAGAATGTGATGATGAAGAGATAAAGAAAAAGATTATGTTGGACCTTGCGCCTGTCCCAAACATAAAAAAAGTTGAAGAAGTGAGATATAGCACCTTAGATGTGTCCAGAGATGATCCCTTTCATACCATCTTGGGTGAAAGTGAAACCTTAAAGAAAGCCATATTTCGGGCAAAATTGGTAGCCGATAGCGATAGTACTGTTCTGCTTTTGGGAGAAAGTGGTACGGGCAAGGAACTTTTTGCTAAGGCCATACACCTCTCAAGCCGACGGGGTAAATTTTCGTTTTACCCAGTAAATTGTGCCGCTTTGCCTGAAACTCTTTTAGAAAGTGAGCTTTTTGGATATGAAGATGGGGCTTTTAGTGGAGCAAAAAAAGGTGGTAAGGCTGGCCTTCTCGAAGTAGCCAATAAAAGCACTGTATTTTTTGACGAAGTGGCAGATCTATCTTTGAGCACACAGGCCAAACTGCTTCGAGTGATTCAAGAGATGAAGATTCGCAGGATAGGAGGTTATGAGGAAAGGCCAATTGATGTAAGATTTATAGCCGCTACTAACCGTGATCTTGAAAAGATGGTTTATAACGGTAATTTCCGGGAAGACCTTTATTATCGTCTCAATGTAGTGCCTATTGCTGTACCATCTCTCAAAGAACGTAGGGCTGACATACCGTTATTGGCAGAACATTTCCTTTCAAGATATGTCAAATCGGTCGGTAAACCTCCCAAGACGCTGACAGCACGTGCTATGGCTTTCTTGGTAAACTATGATTGGCCTGGAAATGTGAGAGAAATACAAAACATGATTGAAAGGGCTGTCAACTTCACTCCGGGAAGGATTATAGATGTAGATAACCTTCATTTTGAAGTTGATAATGATCTGATACTGCCCGTCCATGAGGATAAACCTTTAAAGGCTTTAGTGGGGCAGCTGGAGTCTAAAGCTATCACTGAGGCTTTATCAAAACACGGTTCAATAAGGAAAGCCTCTCGTGCATTAGGAATATCTCATCCTGGCCTGATTAAAAAGATGAGAAAGTACAAGATTAATAAGGATAAATAAAAACATCCGGTAACATAAGTTACCGGATTTAATATTCTAAAGTACACAGGAGTGTCACCATTATTCTTGTAATAATGAGCACATTCACGAAATTATGATATTAATTAAATCTAATTCATATATTTTATCATGTTTTATACCAATATTACTATTATTTTTAAGTTTTAACTTACGCATGGTAACGCAAGTTACCAAAAAATACAACAAAGGTAATATAAGTTACCGAATATACGGTAATACCTAACCAAAACCAAGTAAAACCTTAATACTTCAAGCTGTTTTTAGCTGGCATAATTCTTGCTACTTATAATAGTTAATAGATTTGCAAAAAACATTGAGGGGGTTTATAAAATGTTAAAAAAGCAATTTGAAGGATTAACTTTTGGAGTTCCAAAAGAAATCATGGGTGGTGAAAGACGTGTAGCTGCCATACCTAATACTGTGAAAAAGCTCACAGAGGGTGGTGCAAGAGTTTTATTGGAAAAGGAGGCGGGTATTGGATCTTATTTTTCAGATGAAGAATATAAAAAAGTCGGTGCAACTATAATCGATGATGTACAAGAACTATTTAACCAGTCTGATGTCATTCTCAAGGTAAAAGAGCCCCTTTTTAATAAAGATACTGAAAAACATGAAGTGGACATGATGCATGAAGGTCAAACTATAATTACCTTCTTACATCCCGCTGCTCCATCCAACCATGAAATGGTAAAAAAACTTATAGATAAAAAGGTAATCAGCCTTACCCTAGATGGCATTCCAAGAATATCTCGCGCTCAATCCATGGATGCCCTTACTTCCATGAGCACCGTAGCCGGATACAAAAGTGTTCTGATGGCGGCTAACCGCTTGCCTAAGTTCATTCCTATGATTGGAACCGCAGTGGGTATGATTCAACCATCTACAGTTTTAGTAGTTGGTATAGGTGTAGCCGGACTACAGGCAGTGGCAACAGCTAAGAGATTAGGAGGGGTGGTTTATGCCATAGATATTCGCCCTGATGCCATTGAACATGCAAAGAGTCTTGGAGCTAAAACAGTTAAGACCGGTGTCCCAGCAGATATTGCTATAGGCAAAGGCGGTTATGCTCAAAATTTACCTAAAGAATGGCTTTTAAAAGAAAGAGAAGCTATAAAAGACACTGTAGTAAAAGCTGATATTGTTATATTGACGGCTCTGATTCCCGGAAAACTTGCTCCGGTTTTGGTAACCGAAGAAATGGTAAAACAGATGAAGCCCGGTTCGGCAATAATAGACGTAGCTATTGATCAAGGTGGAAACTGTGAATTGACCAAAGGTGGAGAGATAACAGAACAGTATGGTGTGAGCATAGATGGAACTAAAAATATACCAGGAATGGTTCCAACCAGCTCTACATGGATGTTTGCCTACAATATCTACAATTATGCCGCTGCTTTCGTTAAAGATGGAAAAGTAGTGATAGATACTGATGATGAGATTATCGCTTCCAGCTTGGTTACCATGGGTGGGAAACTGTATCATGCCGGTGCCTGTGAGGTTATGGGCCTGGATTAAAGGAGTGGTGAACAGTGAAGGAAATCTTTCTAATAGTAGTTTTTGTAATTGCGGCTTGGCTGGGGTATAAAGTAATAAAAGAGGTTCCCTCTTTGCTGCATACCCCCTTGATGTCAGGTACCAATGCTATATCAGGTGTTACCATACTGGGATCACTTGTTTCTACAGCTTATGCCGTATCATCAGGAAGCAAATTTTTAGGATTCGTCGCAATCGTTTTAGCGACTATCAATCTTATCGGTGGATTTTTGGTAACCGATCGGATGCTTAAAATGTTTAAGGATTAATGTGGGGTGTATCAATGATTGGGACGTATGAAGTAGTTTCCATTGTTTTATCAATATTGGTTCTTATGGGTATCAAAATGATGAGCTCTCCGAAGACAGCGGTGCAGGGCAATCGACTTGGAGCTGTGGCAATGTTGGTAGCTATAGTGGTTGTCTTGGCATATAATGGGATTATGGATGTTCCGTTGTTATGGTTGGCTATATTTGTCGGAGGAGTTTCCGGATATATTATAGCCAAAAGAGTTAAGATGATTCAGATGCCGCAGATGGTAGCATTGCTAAACGGTTTTGGCGGCGGGGCATCAGCTTTGGTAGCTCTGGTCGAGATCTTTGAAAAATATTCCGAAATGATGATGTTTAGTCGAATAACCAGTCAGTTGGCCCTAGTGGTGGGCGGTATAACTTTAAGCGGTAGCCTGATTGCTGCTGGAAAACTGGATCGAAGAATCTCTCAGAGACCTGTAATATTGGCAGCTCATAGCCAAATATCGAACATGCTGTTGTTAATAATGGGTGTAATGGTAATAATTGCTTCTGTTGCTAATATATCAGGGATTGTGTTACTTTCGATTATAACCACTATTCTTTCACTGACTTATGGAGTGTTTTTTGCCATTAGGGTTGGTGGGGCTGATATGCCCATAACTATCTCACTGCTAAACTCTTTTTCCGGTTTGGCAGGAGCTATATGTGGCTTTACTATAGGAGATCCCCTGTTGGTAGCAGTGGGAGCTATAGTGGGAGCTTCGGGTCTTATTCTGACACAGATTATGTGTGGTGCCATGAACCGATCTTTAATAGACATACTTAGCGGATCATATTTAAAATCCAATGGTGCCAAGAAAAAAACCGTTGCTAAAGAAAAATTTGTTGATAAAGAAGAGACTTCTGAAATTCCGAAAAAGTCTCCGGCAGAACTGTTAAAGGAAGCTAAAAAAGTCATTATAGTTCCTGGCTATGGTATGGCAATAGCCCAAGCCCAAAGCCAGGTAAAAGCTTTATATGATACGTTAGAGTCTCAGGGCAAAGAGGTAAAATTTGCCATACATCCTGTAGCAGGTCGAATGCCCGGTCACATGAACGTACTGCTTGCGGAAGTGGATGTACCCTATGATAAGCTGTGTGAAATGGATGCAATCAACCCAGAATTTTCCGAAACCGATGTAGCCATAGTAGTTGGAGCCTGTGACGTAGTAAACCCTGCAGCCAACACAGCCGAAGGCACACCGATCTACGGCATGCCGGTATTAAAGGTAGAAGAAGTCAAGGATGTAATAGTGTGCAACCTAGATACCAAGCCCGGCTATTCAGGAGTCGACAACTCACTTTATGAATTGCCAAATGTAGATTTAATGCTCGGTAATGCTGTTGAGACTGTAAAAGAGCTTGTTGAAAATATTAAGCAGTAAATATCAAGTAAAATTGAAGTAAAGTAAAGATAACTGTAATTTTTTGACTAGCAGGAAAAAATCAGGTATAATATACCAAAGAAAAAAAGCTACGGATATCCATAGCTTTTTTTTAATAAACTATTGGAGTGATTTTGTGAGTGGTATTGTAGCTGTATTTTCGAAGAATAGCAACAAATACTTAAAATCAACCAACAGAATGTTGAACATGATTAAACATAGGGGCAACGGAAAGAGGAATGTTTATAATTTTAAAAAAGCAATTCTAGGGAAAAATCAATTATTGGAAGAATCTGCTTTCAAATTGAACTCTCAAGGACCCGTAGCTATTGCAGATGAAGCCATGACGAATGAGAACGGTTTTTCATCCGAAGAGGTTATATTGAATGGTTATGCTGGAAAAGGGGATGATTTTGTAAATGATTTGAGCGGTCCCTTTGCTTTTATCATATCAGATGGAAAAAAATTATTTGCCGCTAGAGATCCATTAGGTCTTAAGCCGCTTTATTATACTAAAATAAATGATACCATTATCTTTGCGTCAGAGATAAAAGCACTCATGGAGCATGGTGAAAAAATTCAAGTATTTCCTCCAGGTTATTATTATAGCTCTGAAAAGGGTTTTGTGAAATATTACAACCCTTCAATTAATCAATTTAAAAAAGTTTCTACAAATAAAGCAGCAGCCGAAATAAAGGAAAGGATAGTAGAAGCGGTAGATAAAAGTTGTGAAAGAGATAATAATCCCGGTGTATTTTTGAGTGGAGGCCTAGATTCCAGCGTTATTGCTACAGCTTGCCGGGATGCTTGCGAAAAGCTGGATACATTTTCCGTAGGCGTGGAAGGAAGCAGTGACTTATTAAAGGCAAAAAAAGTTGCAAAATATATAGGATCAAAACACAATGAATGTATATATGGTCTTGACGAAATGCTGAAAGTATTGCCGGAGGTCATATATCATTTAGAGTCTTTTGATATGTATTTAGTAAGGAGTGCCGTAGTAAACTATTTATTAACCCGTAGTGCAAAGTCCTCCGGTAAAAATCTAATTTTCTGTGGTGAAGGTGCTGACGAAATCTTCGCTGGATACCAATACCTTAAAAAACTTAATACAGAGGAAGTAAATGATGAGCTGGAGAAGTTAATTTTTTCAAGTCACGCCAACGGTTTTCAAAGAGTTGATAGGATGTTGACAGCTTTTTCTATGGAAGCTAGTCTACCTTTTGCTGATATTGATGTAGCTGAGTACGCTTTAAAATTACCGGTAAAAATGAAGATCTACAATGGTGAGAGCGGTCAAAAGATAGAGAAGTGGATTTTAAGAAAGGCTTTTGAAGATGATTTACCGGAAGATATTGTATGGAGAAAAAAACAAAAGTTTTTTGACGGAGCCGGTTCCGGCAACCTACTTGAAAGATACACAGAAGAAAAAATCACCGATGAAGAATTCTATCATGAAAGAGAAATCCAGAAGGGTTTAACTCTCCGATCAAAGGAAGAACTTTTTTATTACAAGATATTTAAAGATTTCTTTCCCAACACTTCTGCCCTTGAAACGGTAGGCTTTACCGAGACAATCTAATTTGTTGGATGTGTGTCAGATATGTAAAAGCAGGCTTGGTTTTCGAGCCTGCTTTTAAAAGGCGATATTTGAAATAAAATTACATAAAAAAATGATAATCATGAAGGAATAATTCAATATGTGTCGAATAGTATATATGAGAGGTGAAATTATGGCGGGAGAAATAGAAAAGATTAAAGCAATATATAACAATTTAACCCCTTCTGAGAAAAAGATTGCCACATATATTTTGGAATATCCCCTGGAGATCTCGGATTTACCCATTGCAGAGTTGGCAGTAAAATGTGACACCAGTGAAGCCAGTGTTGTAAGGTTTTGCCGCACATTGGGGTATAAGGGTTATCAAGACCTGAAAATAAAAGTTTCTGCTGATATGGCGTTTAAAACAAAAAAAATACAGGGTGTAGTAAATGTAGATGATGATTTGGATACTATCGTTGCCAAGATTACAAAAAATAATATGCAAGCAATTGAAAGTACCGTGGATGTACTCAGTCGAGTTGAAATAAGTAAAGCTGTTGAAGCTATAATGAGTGCCGAAAGACTTGACATTTACGGTATCGGTGCATCGGCTATAGTAGCCCAAGATGCGATGCACAAATTCATGCGCATAAACAAAGCTTGTACCGCTTACTTGGATAACCATATGCAACTGGCATCAGCGGCTAATCTCACAAGTAAAGATGTAGCCATAGGCATATCCTATTCAGGACAGACCATAGATACGATTGAAGCTTTAAGACTTGCCAAAGAAGCTAAAGCTACCACTATTTGCATAACGAAATTCGGAAATTCTCCCATCACTGAAGTTTCCGATATAAAACTTTTTGTTACATCCAGTGAAGCTTTGTTCAGAAGTGGTGCCATGGCATCAAGAATGGCTCAACTTAACGTGATAGACATAATTTTTTCCATTATTGCATGTAAAAAATATAACGACATAAGGGAATATCTGGAAAACACTAGCAAGGCTGTAGCCTTTAGAAAACACTAATTTTTTTTAAATCCGAATGGAGCAAAACGACAGTATGTACGCCGAATAGTGAAGGTATACTGCAAGATTAGTGCGGTACTTACAAGGAATAGCATATTCTACCCAATAATTTTATAATACAACTCAAGTGCAACGATTTCTGCTGTTTTGTTCTTGAGCTAAGTGAAAGGAATGTTAGAAAATGAGTGAAATTAAAAGAGTAATTAGTATCGGTGCCCACTCACTGGACGCTGAGCTTATGGGAGGACCGCTTATAATCAAGTATGCAAAAAACGGAGCCAAGTGTACTTTGCTTCATGTTACTCAGGGAAGACTGGAAGATCCTAATGCCACAGAAGAAGAAAAGGAGGCTTACCTCAAAGATCTTCTGAATCAGAACCGGAGAGCCGCCGAAAAACTAGGAGCAGATTATCTCTGGTTGGGATATGTATCCAGTAGTATGCCTAGCTCTGAAAAATTTGCCAGTAGATTGGAGAAATACTTTGTTGATGAAAAAGTTGATTTAGTCATTACTCATTGGAGAGGCTCAATGCACAGAAGACATATCGAAACCCATGATGCCGTCACATTAGCCGTGAAGAATATGCGAGAAAAGGGAAATGAAATCAGACTGGTATACGGAGAGACTTTTGAAGATTTGGTCGGATTTATTCCGCAGGCATATTTTGAACTGGATGATGATGAGAAAGAACAATGGTTCAGCGCACTTAATGAATATGATGTATTCAGAGGTAAAATAAATAACTTTCCTTATATACCATACTACACCAATAATGGCAGGATACGACAGATAGAATCCAACTCTTCAAAATTTACCGTCTGTTATATGTATGCCAGCCTTATCGAAAATAAATTATGGTGATTGTGATGGGAAGAGTAGAAAATTACCGAAGATGATTTGTGCAAAATGATGGCTTTGTCAGAAAATGTGCATAGCTTAATGGAATATTGTTGAGAAAGGAGAATAATTTTGGGAAAAGTTTATATAAGAGTTGACGACAGACTGATTCATGGCCAAACAATAATCGCGTGGTGTCCGACTTTGGGTATACAGGAAATCATTGCTGTGGATGATGAGAGCATAAAGAATCCCATGCTTAAATCCATACTGACCATGGGAGTTCCCTCAAAATACAAAACGAACATTGTTTCAACTGAAGAGGCAAAGATACTCTTAAGAAGCCGTTCAGATAGAAATAGACTAATTATCGTCAAACAGCCTTCAAAGCTGAAAGAATTGGAAGAGAGTATTTCATGTTGTGAGCAGATTATACTCGGTAATTTGGCAAAACGTCAGGATACCATTTATAAAGTAAGTGGAGCTACGGGGATATTCTATTTAAGCGAAAGTGATATATCTCTGCTAGACTCCATTGCGGCAAAGAACATCAAGGTTACGTTCCAACAGCTACCTAGTACTGCGGAAACCAGCTGGTCATCATTTAAGCAATCAATAAAATAAATATATTAAGGGGGAGAACAATGAGTACACTACAAATTATTTTGGTATCGCTTTTCATCTATCTGGGATCTATCGGTTCCATTATAGGGAATACCTTGGGTTGGTATACTCTTGGCAGGCCTTTGGTTGCTTCCTTTGTTGTAGGAATTATCTTGGGTGATGTTAATACGGCAATGATAGTGGGAATACCATTGCAAATCATGTACATGGGTAATGTAACACCCGGTGGAGCGGTTGCATGGGACTTATCCTATGCAACGTATATCGGAACCGCAGCCGCGATCGTTTTTGGAAAAGGAATGGGTGCAACGGAAGTCATCGGTCTGGCTGTTGTTTTTGCCGGAATAGGCGGTCTTGTCGGACAGATTATGTGGAACATCTCATATGCTGCATGTCTTCCTCTAAACAGAGTGGCAAACAAATATGCTGAAGCCGGTGAAACCGGAAAGATGTTTATTCCTAATCTCGTTCTGGGACAGCTCATTGGATTTGCAGTTCGTTTCATTCCTGCTGTGCTGCTCTTGACTTCAATGACAGCTGCTTCCCAACAGGCTGATTTTGTTTCCATAATTCCAGCTTGGTTGACAACAGGACTATCCATATTTGGAGGAATGATGGCTGCTCTTGGAATGGGAATTATTCTATCATTTCTTCTGAAAGAGAAATACCATATTGTTATCTATCTGGCCGGATTCATTCTTGTAACTTATTTTAACCTAAATACCATGGCTGTAACAGTAGTGGCCCTAATTGCGGCAATACTTTATTATTATTCAGTATCTAGGAAAGTGGAGGTGGAATAAGATATGGAAAAGAAAATAAGTGAAAAGACCCTTAAAAAATCATTTTTGAACTGGTTCTTTTGGAATGGATGCTCACAACAGGCAGAAAGTATGTTGGGTATGGCCTTCGGACAATCAATGGCTCCGGTCATTGAGGAACTGTACGAGGCAAAGGAAGAAAAGAGCGAGGCTCTTAAGAGACATATTACGCTTTATAACTCTGAATCTCAAGTTGGTTCCATTGTCAATGGTATCGTATGTGGCCTGGAAGAGGCCAATGCAAACGAAGCCTGTACACCCGAACTCATAAGCAGCGTTAAAGTGGCACTCATTGGCCCTACCTCAGCCATAGGAGATTCCCTCTGGGTAGCGACAATCATTCCCATTCTTCTTACTATAGCGCTGTCAATATCTCAGGCATCAGAAAGCATCTCCTGGTTGGGTTCTCTTCTGTACATGATTGTTTATCCCGTAGGAACACTTCTTCTCAGTTGGTATCTGTTCAAGTTGGGGTATAAATCTGGTCTGGAAGGTATGCAGACCTTTATGGCCGACGGGACTTTGAACAAACTTACAGATGCCATGACCGTTTTAGGGTTGATCGTCGTTGGAGCTCTCACAGCCTCTTTTGTTAACATGCCGATGCCTATTCAAATAGTAAGGGACATCTACGATGCTACAACCAATACGGTGATACCGGACCAGGTAATATTCAATGCAGACGGTATCATAAACAGTATTTTCCCTAAGCTTTTACCATTATCCCTGACACTTGCCGTATATTATCTCTATTCTAAAAAGAAATGGTCACCGCTTAAACTGATGGGACTTATTCTTGCCTTGGCAGCAGTTCTTACAGCAGTAGGATACGGGACAGGTTTTTATGCTTAAAAATGATGAAGACGAATCCATCTTTAAAAAACACAAAAGGGGAAGAAGAAATGATCAATATCATAGTAATGGGCCATGGTGGATACGCAGAAGGGATAAAAAATAATCTCCGTATGCTTTCAGGAGAACCTGAGTATATGCACTTTTTGGATCTTACTCCTGAAAGTGATTTAAATACTTTGGAAACTAATCTGAATACTCTTTTGGAAAAAATCGGAGATCAAGATGTACTTTTCTCTTGCGATCTATTCGGTGCATCTCCTTTTAGAGTAGCAGCGATGAAATGTATGGCCAATCCGGGAAGATACATGCTTGTGACCGGACTCAATACTATGGCTTATGTGGAATTATCGATGCCTTCGGAGCTGAGCTTGGAAGGATTAGCAAAGAGAAGTGTTGAGACAACAAAGGATTCTGTAAAAAGATTCCCGGAATAACAAAAAGGATTTAAGTTACCTAATAAGGAGGATTCGATGAAGATTATAAATTATGAACAGCGATATGAACAAGATGTTATAACTCTTTGGAACAGGACATTGAAAGCCGACCCATTGGCCGTACAAAAATTTAGAAACCAGATAATCTTTGATGATAATTTTGATTCCGGCCTATGCTACGTAGCGCTGGAAGATGAGCAAGTCATTGGATTCTTGCTGGCAACGAAACGTAAATTTCCGTATCTCGAAAGAGGTCTGGAACCCACAAGAGGCTGGATAAATGTTATGTTTGTCGATGAAAAATATCAAAGAAGAGGTATAGGAGAAGAACTTCTCATGAAAGTTGAGAACCTTCTCAGAGAACTCGGTTGCAAGACAATTACTTTGGGAGCGTATAGCCCAAGTTACTTCTTTCCAGGTTTGGACAAAGAAAACTATCCATCTGCCATCTCCTTTTTCGAAAAACATGGCTACAAAAGTGGAGAGATAAATTTTTCTATGAAAAAAGATCTTCATGGTTACACCATCAGTGAAAGGGCCATGGAGAAGTATAGAAAAGCACAGAAGGAAGGCTTTTCCATCGTCAACTTCGATTACAGCTATGCATTGGAGCTGCTTGAATTTGCCAAAATTGAATTCGGTGGAGGGTGGAAAAGGAACGCACTTATAAGTATGAGAAATAATCTTGCAAGAGAATGTATT
>JAQWCA010000321.1 GCA_028706065.1 Tepidanaerobacteraceae bacterium | reverse complement strand
CCGGTTACTGCCAGCAACAGCAGAAATACCAAAATTACCGTCATTGTCTTTTTTTGTGTCACTTTGAAAAACCTCCTTAATATTTGATAGTCTCTCGGAATTGTCCGAGTCAGATGGGACAATGGTTTGATTGACCCACCCAAATTGCTTTCCTCCTACTTTTGTAGGGGGATTTTTTATTTCAATATAGCAGAATTGGAAATTCCGCATTGAATTATTTTGTAAAAGCGACAAAAAACACTTGACTTTTCAGAAACACCCCCATAATCGCGATGAAGGGATTTTTCCCTTACTAACAGTGATAGGGGTGTTGAAATGAAACCTTTACTCGTTGTCCATGAATCTTATCAAAGCTTCCTAGTTGAACAGTTACAAAAGCATTATTCCGGTGGAATACTTACTCTTGTAAGCAAGGATTGGCCTATCATCTACAAATTGTGGATCACAGATCTTTCTTACGTGACGAGTTATCTTTATGAAACGTATTCTTTTAAAGGTCCTGCTCCTCGTGATCCTGCCTCCATGTTGCGTTCCTATCTTCTGTTTCTCTTAACTAACCCTACAATTGGCATTACCAAGTGGGTTGATCAATTGTATCGTGTTCCTCTTTATGCCATTCTAAGTGGTTTTGAGCCAGGGAATATACCTGGTGTGGGAACCTTTTATGACTTCTTTCAGCGTTTATGGGGTTATGACAAACAAAACATTAAATCTCAAATAAAACAAAAACGTAAAAAGGTGAAAAAGAAAAAGTTAAAAAAAGGTGAAAAACAAGCTCCTAAAGATCCTGGTATTGTAGAAAAACTAGTAAACCGCTTTCTCCGCTACGGTTCCAAGAAGAAATGTCTACCAGGAGATCGTTTATTTGATTTTTTTCAGTCTCAATTTCTTGATGTGTCAGCTAAATTAGGTCTGCTCGGAGATCTACGCTCATTTAGTGTTGCCGGTGATGGCACTCCTTTGGAAACAGCTAGATATCCAAGAAGTAAACCTACTTGTGATTGTAGTGCCCAAGGGATAAAGGATTGTACCCATCCGCGCCTGTACTCACAACCCGACTGCAATTCAGGTTGGGATAGCTCTAGGGAGAGATACTTCAACGGATACCACCTCTACATGATATCAACTAGCGATAGCTTTTACGACTTACCTTTGTATCCTAGACTACAGCCCGCTTCGCGACATGATGCTGTCAGCCTTGTTGCTAGTTCTATTGAATTTTCCCAACGATTCTCCTTGGGCACTATTGACAGAATTCTCCTTGATGCTGCTCATGATGCGGATGCAATTTATAAGTTGTTAGTTCACAATAATATTGAGCCTTTTATTGATCTTAACCCTAGAACAAAAAAGAACTATAGCTCTGATGGTGATATTAAAATCTCAGCTAAAGGCATACCTATCTGCCCCATTGGCAAAGAAATGAAACCAAATGGGTACGATATTTCCCAGAATCGTCAAAAATGGAAATGCCCTCTTGCCTGTAGAACTAATAACACTTGCACAAGCCCTTGCTCTACTGCTAAATACGGCCGTCCTTCCATACTTTTTCTGAGGATAATCTACGCCTGTTTCCTAAAACCCCTCGATCTTCCGAAAAGTGGCAGCTTATTTACAAACGGCGTACTTCGGTTGAACGCTCTAATAAGCGGGAAAAAATCGATTATCAATTGGAAGCTGGTCGGCACCGTTCTACTAAAATGTGGTACATACGCACTTACTGTATCATGATGTGTCAACACATAGATGCTTGGTACAGTAAACAGAAAGATACATTGAAATTACCAAAATTCATTTTTTGTCAATCTGCCTAGCTCTAGTTTTTAAAATTTCACATTGATAGGTTTATTCGGCATGCCCTTTTTTATAAATTTATGCAGATATCATCTCTCTTCTTGCCAATCAGAATAATTCCCAGTTATTTATTGCCAATATAACATTTAAATTCTTTTTTATTCCGAGAGGCTATTTTGTTTTCTTTTTTATTTCACAGTTATTTACGGCATTTTATTTTTTCGCCCTTTTAATTTTCGCCATCTCCATTATAACGAGGCGAAAAGATGTCCCCCGCTTCTACAAGTGGAGGGTACCACTTTCGTTGTCCAACAGGCGATGAGCATATCTCCCACCGCATTGAAACGCGCAGAGGCAAGAAGATTTTTCTACAGACACTGCACCAAGTCATAGAAGACGAGACTAATTTCTTGAACGATTTAACGTATGACCTGGTAATTCTCTAATAGTAAATAACGGTGTAAAAATATGAAAAAAGAGCTACTATCTATATGATTCTAGCCCTTTTAACCTCGGACATAAAAAGCCCTTATATTTTTAGCTATATTGGTTATGACGCAGTAAATTAGCACCTTGAAGTTTGGACTTGATTTTTTGTTAAACATTTATGCAACGCTAGTGTCCTAATATAGATAATAGCCATATTGGTGCTAAAAGCCCCACTTAAATCAAATTTTTGTAGCTAGAATCAATTTAATTTAATTTGGAGGAATATATTTTATACCACTGTGATTTTGATTTAAAATAAGCCCTATTTTTTTCGTTTTGGTGGTCGGAGTGACAGGATTTGAACCTGCGACCTTCTGCTCCCGAAGCAGACGCTCTACCAAACTGAGCCACACCCCGTTAACACTATATATCTTATCATTTAATATAGCATTATGCAATGGATATATTTCTTGCTTGAGTTTCCGCAAAAAAATC
>JAQWCA010000042.1 GCA_028706065.1 Tepidanaerobacteraceae bacterium | reverse complement strand
CTTCCTCCTTCTCGCTATAAAGTTTAAGCACTTTTTGAGTGATTCAACTTTATGTTAATGTTTTTACCTTCCTGTTTTAAAACAGTATTTCTGTTCTAAAATTGCTATTAAGTATGCTATAACGCATAATGATATGCTAACCAGCCAGTTTACAATCTTCCAATGAGTTAGTATTAAATTCAGTCCTGATAAAAATATAAATATACATTCAACAGTCCTGAAAAATAATCTTGGATGGTAGCCTTGCCTTAACTGCCATTTTATATATTCATAAATAGCCTTTGAGCTGAAAGCAGCTAACAGAATTCCCACCAAGTCCTGGATTATGTAATACGAGCGAAAATTCTTCATGGTTGCTATACAGCCATATCCTTAGTTTTTTCAAAATTATCAAATTTAGTCATCGCTATACCTGTTTTTGCATAGAATAAAGAAATTATAGGACAAAGATAGTTAAGGAAGCAATACGGCACAAACTGCCCAGGGGTAGCTCCAAGCATAGTTGATGCAAATACCGCATTTCCATTCCAAGGGATTAATACGGCTCCAAGTGTTCCAAAATCTTCAATGCACCTTGAGAGGTTTTCAGGCTTAAGCTTGTATTCTTTATATAGTGGAGACATAAGGGTGCCAGCCATAATAGCGGCAAAAGACATGGAACCACCTATTGCATTAGATGCATAGCTTATAATCGCAGTAACTCCTACTAAACTAAATACTGAATTTATTTTTTTAGTAAGAGGTGCTAGAATAGCATCCAACATTCCTGCTTCCTTCATCATTCCTGCAAAACCAAAGGAGAACAAAAATAGATTGACATTACCTGCCATACTCATCACTCCACCACGGTTAAGTAATGTATCTATAAAACCATCTCCGCTGGATATTTGGAATCCGTTATACATAAAAGTTAACGTCTGACCAATATCAACTCCCTGATAAACTATTGCAACAACTGCGCCTGCAACCGCACCAATTAAAATTGAAGTAACGGCTGGCCTTTTCATAACTAAAAGAGTAATTAAGACAATAGCCGGAATTACTGGTATTATCCCTATTTTAAAATGCATGTTAATAGCGTTTAATATAGAATTAATATTTTCATAATCTAAACTTCGACCTGCATATTTAAATCCAATAATTGTAAACAATATAGCAGAGATCAGATACGCTGGAGTAGTTGTATATAACATATGTTTTATGTGATCCATGAGTTTAGCTCCAGATACCGCCGGTGCTAATACAGTGCTGTCTGATAAAGGTGACATCTTATCACCAAAGTATGCTCCACAAATTACCGCTCCAGCAGTGATGCCAACAGGAATACCTAGGCCTGTACCTATCCCCACCATTGCTAAACCTGTCGTTCCCATTGTACCCCATGATGTGCCAGTTGCTATAGAAGTTATAGAACACAGTAATAATGCAGTTAGTAGAAAGAACTGTGGAGTAATTACTTTTAAACCTCCATATATAATCGTAGGGACTGTACCCGAGGCAATCCAAGCACCAATCATTGCTCCTACTGTTAATAAAATAACCATAGGTTGTAAGGCCTTTTTTATCATTGAATAAGCTGCTTCTTCAAGTTCCTCGAACGAATAACCTAGTTTCATACATACTGGTATTACAATTAGCCATGATAGAAAGAACATCATTTGCAGTGGTACTTTAAATCCGACAATACCTACCAACATAAATACAATAATAACTAACATAGTGCCTGAAGCATATCCAAAAGATGGAGCAATTCTATTCGTCTCTTTATTTGTTTCTGTTGACATAATACGCCTCCTCTTTATTGTAATAATTCAGCACAAATCATCTCTATGAACAGATATCACCTATAATCTGTTTTTCCGCAAATAGAGCTGTCGTCCCGCCTGTATGCCAGAACAATATTTTACTTCCTTCTGGAATTATGCCTTTTCTAATATAATCAAGTAATCCGGAAAAAGCCTTAGCCGTATACACTGGGTCTATTAATATTCCTTCTGTTCTGGCTAAAAGCTTTAATGCCTCTGTGGAAGCTTCAGTTGGAATTTCGTATCCCTCGCCAAGATAGTTTATGTCAAAGTTTAAATCGTCAGGGGTAACCATCTTGTCCATACCTAATAGATTAAGAGCATCGTTTGCTAAACTTGCTACAGTTTCCGGATGTTCTTTCGGTTTTTCACTTACACGGAAGGATAATATTTTTGTTTTTGAATTTATTAATTTCTTACCGGCTGCCAACCCAGCTAAGGTTCCTCCGGAACCTGATGCATGACTAATATAATCTAACTGGAGTTCCTTTTTATTCATTTGATCCATTAGTTCTACAAAGCCACTTATAAACCCAATTGTACCTACAGGGCTAGCTCCCCCGGCAGGAATTACATAACATTTATGACCCTGCTCCTCAAGTTCACGGATTCTCTTTTCCGACTGCTGTCGAGAAAGTTTAAGGCCTTCAAATATAGGCTTTCCTTCAGAAGAAACAATATTAACCTCTGCCCCCACTATTTTGTCGAGAAGCATATTCCCGCGTAAATCATTTTCGTCAGGTGTAACAATGCTTAATAAGAATAAAATTGGTTTCAAATCACATATTCTACAAGCGGTTGCAGTTTGCATGGCATGATTGGATTGAGTAGCACCAAAAGTAATGACATGCTTTGCACCTTGCGAGATAGCATCTCCAAGCAAAAATTCAAGCTTTCTCATCTTATTGCCACCATAAACATTTATGCCTGTTAAGTCATCTCGCTTTAGATATAGCTCTACACCAAGCTTTTTTGAAAGCTTTTCTAGTTTGTGGACGGGCGTTGGAAAAAAGCCCAATTTAACTTTTGGCATCTTTTCCAATAAAGATTGTGCATGCTTAATTTGAACTTCCATTTGTATACCTCCAATTTTTGTCTTTTTTTAATTGATTTGCTCAATGTGGTATAGTATTATAGTAATTAGAGTTGTTGGTCCCGGGGTTTTTGGCACGCGCGCATTTCGGCCAAAACCCTGGGTAAACTTATTAATTTTTTTGACATCACCTCTATCTTTCTTACTGTTTTTAATTGGATTTCTTCAAACTCATGAACAAGACATAATCTTGATTTGGAGAATATTTTGTTTAGCTCAGTCTTCAAGAATCAGTGATTTGACGGTGGTATTTAACACTTTAGCAATTTTTTTAAGCAGTGGAATGGAAGGGTTCAGTTTTTGTCCATTTTCCAACTTACATAAATATATTCTTGAAATGCCTACGGCCATCGCTAAATTTTCTTGAGTTAACCCTTCCTTTTCTCTTAATTCTTTAATCCTAAACAAACATTTTCTACCTCCTCACAACTTATTGTATGCTATTGGCTTACTTTTTGCAATATTTATGTATGCCTTAAGCTTCGTTTATTTATATTAATCTCTACCACTCTTTGGTTTTCTCTTTATATCTTGCTTCTTTAAAATAATTATTATATATTTAATGTAAACTGACAGTTTACAAAAGGAGACCAACATCATGGATATAGGACAACGTATTAGAAAGTTAAGATTAAAGCAGGGATTTAAAGCAAAAGACTTTGCAAAAGAAGTAGACATATCTAGGGTTTACCTAAATGAAATCGAAAGAGGCACCAAAACACCCTCACTGGATACCATGCAAAAAATATGTGATGCTTTGAGTATAACCCTAGCTCACTTATTTTCCGTTGAAGATAAGGACCGTTCTATGGAATATTGCCAACTGCTAGAAAATGCTAAAGAACTTTCTCCAGAACAGCTTACAGTGCTAAATGACCTAGTAAAGCTTTTGAAGAAAAAATGAAAGCATTGGATAGAATGGAGAGCTATATGATGGACGATTTAAAAACAGTTGGAGAGCGGATAAGTGATATTATAGACATGATATTAAAAAAGAATATAAAAAAAAGTATGGATACATAAAGCTACTATAAAAATCTTCCATAGGTAACAAGAAAACCTCGGTTTTCCCGAGGCCATTTATAGATGCTATCAATTGTATAATTTTAATATAAGTAGCCTAATTGCATCTAACTTTACCACAATAGCATTTTAGCTTGAAAATCATAGTTACTTCACCTTATAAAACTAATACAAATCAACAATCTGCCCTTATCCATAATCACACCTTCTTGTTTATTTCGCGGATTTGGTTATATCTAAAACAATCTATTATATGATCATTAACTAACCCTGTTGCCTGTAAATGAGAATATATTATAACCGGGCCGATAAACTCAAAACCTCTAGTTTTTAAATCCTTGCTTATCATTTCGGACAATTTAGTTTTTGCAGGAATATCTGATTCATTCTTCCAAGCGTTAACGATGGGTTTATAATCAACAAACTTCCAAATATATTTATTGAAGCTGCCGAATTCTTTTTGAATTTCAATAAATCTTTGGGCATTATTGACCGATGCCCTTATTTTCCTTTCATTTCTGATTATACCTTCATATTTCATTAACTCTTCAATTTTTATGTCATCAAACTTAGCTACTGTAATCGGGTTAAAATTATCATATGCTTTCCTATAGTTTTCCCGTTTTCTTAAAATAGTCAACCAGCTCAGACCTGCCTGAGCAGATTCAAGCACCAAAAACTCAAATTGTTTCCTGTCATTAAATACGGGGACACCCCATTCTTCGTCATGATACTTAGTATATAGCTCATCGTTTTCACACCAAGAACATCTTTTCACTACAGCATCTCCCTATATTGCTCATTCCAGCTTTTGGTTTAACGTTAGAGAAGGTTTGCATTATACTGTCTTATTACTTGCCATCTTACCCAGCAAATCTTCTATAAATTGTTTGGCAGTTCGGCCAGAGCGACGGTTGTGCCAGAGTTCCCATTTTAGTGCCATCTGTTGGAGCTTTTCCGGCTCTACGTCAATTCCTCTGTTTTTGGCTATGCCCTTAACTATATCTAGGTATTTCTCTTGATCCGGGGAAAGGTACACTACAGTGATGCCAAATCTGTCTGATAAAGAGAGTTTTTCCTGAAGCGTATCCTGAGCTTTTACTTCATCTTCGGCCCGATCGTTGTAGTATTCCCGAATGAGATGGCGACGATTGGAAGTGGCATATATTCGAACGTTTTCCGGGGCGGGCTCAAGGCTTCCTTCCAGAACGGCTTTTAAATACTTGTATTCTGTCTCATGTTCTTCGAATGATAGATCGTCTACGAAAACAATAAAGCGATATGGACGATTTTTAAGCTCCGAAATAATCTCAGAAAGGTTCATCAGCTGGTACTTTGTTACTTCAACCATCCTCAGCCCTTCTTCTCCAAACTCATGAATCAATGCCTTAATGGTTGAAGATTTACCCGTACCCCGATCCCCATAAAGCAACATGTTATTGGCTCCAAAGCCCTGGACAAACTGTCGGGTATTTCTTAATACTTCATTCTTCTGTTCTTCATAACCTATAAGGTCTTTTAACTGTATTGAGTCTGGTTCGGATATTCCTACAAGTTCTCCACCTCTTTGGGTATCTACCAATTTGAAAGCCCAGTATCTGGCAAACTTCCCACAACCGACTTTGCTATAAAAATCCGCTAAGTCACCGATGCTTTTGTCCCATGAACTAGAACTGTTTAATAATGATTTTACGTTTTGTTTTTGTATGAAATATTTTTCGGGATAAGGGAACGATTTATCACATTTAGTGCTGTACATCTCAGGAAGGTCTATAGCATCCCCCGATCTTTCTCGTAAATAGGCTGTAAAAGTGAAAAAGTCAAAATCATACAGCTGTTTTAGTGATGCCAGGTCTTTTTTTACTAGTGTTTTGAACAGTTCACCTGCATCCTTCAGTGCTGACTTTTCACATCTTAGGCTAAATGGATTTTCATCTGCTAAAACCAGGTTTAAAAGATGATTCTGCCAGAGATTCCCCACCGATGGTTTTACAGAGGTTTCGCTTTTTTTAACTAAGCTACTAAAAAAGTCATAATAATGCATAATAACAGCTGGGTTTTTCGGTTCTTTTGAAGCCATTTCCAACATGTTCACAAACTTTTTGACAATACCATCTTCTAGAATACGGCGATATATTACCAAGGAATTTACTGTCATCTGTGCATTATATATTGTTTGTTGTCTTGTTGTGTTCATCTATATCTCCTTTCAAATATCTGTATATATCTCGGGTCGTCGATCAGATAGCACTGGATTCTGATCTCTTGCCTTGTCGACCAAGTTAATATCTATTACTGTTGTCAAGATGTCGGGTTGGTCATCACCTTCAATAAGTATCTCACCCCAGGGGTTTACCACCATCGACATACCGGGGTATACTCCATCGCAATCTGTTCCCGCCCGATTTGCGGCTACTACGAAAAATTGGTTTTCTATAGCCCTCACTATGTTTAAAAGTTTCCAATGGATTCCCCGAGGATTCGACCACATTCCCGGAACAAAAAGTACCTTTGCACCCATAAGAGCTAACTGCCGCACAAATTCAGGAAATCGTAAATCATAGCCAAGGATGATGCCACAGGGGATACCATCAATATCAAAAGTAACAGCCGTGCTTCCCGTAGAAATATCTTGCTTGCTCCGTCTCTCTAGGTGAACTTGGTCATAGCGTGTGACTATATGGCCTTGGCTGTCTATTATGTATGCAGAATTAAAGAAACGCTGGGATGGTCCCATATTTACTATGGAGCCCGCCACTATGTTGACAGAGTCTGTAGCTGCTATATTTCTTAATCGTTCTATGTAAAGACCTTTATCTTGCTCTACAGCCTCACAAGATGCCTCCCAATCCAAACCCGTTGTCCACATCTCCGGCAAGACAACAACATTAGGTTTCTTTCGCTGTTTCAAAGCCTTATTTATCATAGTTTCAGCTCTGCTTAAATTCGCCTTCGGATCGCCACAAGCTACATCCATCTGAATCAATGATATTTTTAGCGTTATGTGTTCCATTGCACTGGCCTCCTTTTATGATTCAAAAACCTTTGTTCCGATTATATCAAAAATATGTGACATTTTAAAAGGAAATTGTAAGTCTTGTTATATTTACTTGATATTGCCAGTATGATAGGATAATGCTTAGATAATATGCGAATAAAATGACCAAAGAAGTGCAACTATAAAGTATGTGTTTATTGTTGAAAGGAGCATAAGTTATGCAATATTTGCATCATAGCAGAATTCAATTGTTTTTGAAAAAGACACTTTTATCTTTTATATTTATTTTTTTGTTTAATTTAAGTTTCCCTACATTTTCATCAGCAACTCAATTGATAGAAAATAATGAGAAACCCTCATTAGCTGTGCTATGTTATCATCATATTGTTCAGGAAGTTTTGCCAAAGAGCCTTGATACTATTATTTGCCTGTCTGAATTTGAGGATCAGATGAAATTTCTTTATGAACATGGCTATTATACTGCCTCATTAAAGGATATCGAGGAGTTTTTATATGATAAGAAAAAATTACCGGAAAAAACAGTGCTTATTACTTTCGATGATGGTTATGAGTCTAATTACACTTACGCTTATCCGGTTTTAAAAAAGTACGATTTTAAAGCGGTGATTTTCGTCATGGGCAGTAAAATGGTAAAGGATTGTCAATCTCAGGATCCTAATGTTTTTCCAAAGCTTTCCTTTGAGCAGATTAAGGAAATGTATGAAAGCGGCCTTGTAGAATTTGGAAATCACACTTTTGATGCTCATGATCTTCTAGATGGAATCCCATCCCTACTTCATATGGATCAAGACCTGATAATACAAGACTTTGAGCAGATAAACGAACTCTTTGATGAAATTGGCCTTCCAAAGCCTCAGAGTATCGCTTTTCCCTATGGAAAATACAATGATACTTCAATATTGGCTGCTGAAATAAAAGAATATAAGCTAGGATTCACTGTCAAAAAAGGCTTTGTTTATCAAGATTCACCTCCCATGATATTAAACCGAATAATAGTAACGCCACATATGACACCTGACAAATTTAAAGCTTTGTTACAAGATAACTCTCCTGCCCTACCAGAAGGCTTTGAGGAATCTATAATACTCCGCCCGGGCTCTAATACGGCTTATGTCTTGGGAAAACCCTTACTTTTAAAATCCTCTCCAATTATCGTCAATGGGATTACCATGGCGCCGCTTGATTTTTTCGTGGAACAGTTGAAGTGGGATGTCGTTTGGGATCCGATTTTATATCAGGTTGCCACGAAAGTTGCTTTTGAAAATAAGACTTGGCTTTGCTTCACCGCTTACCCAGTGGATAGGAACGTTATGGTGCCCGTAAAACCTTTGGCTAAGGCCATGGGCTATGAGGTCAAATGGCATCAGGAGCAGAAAATGGTAGAATTAAGAAAGCCCTAAATATTTGGGGCTTATTATTATACAGCAATTGATTTATTTAACTGTTGAAATTCCAATCGATTAAAAAGGCCACAAGTAATGCATGCAAACCAGATCATAGAATGTTTCAGATTTTGCCGAAGTTAAAACCATAAACAAAGGAAAGTAATTCACCTGTGGCCTACTATAATTAGATTTTCCCCTATGATTTGCCTTCAGTTTTCCCTCCCTGTTTCCAACTTTCCATCAACTCTTGCACATCATCGGGCATAGGGCTAGCAGTAACCACGTTTGTGATACTTGTAATCAAATCAGCCATGTATTTTTTCATTTCCGGAGGAAGATTTTCAGTCATATTCTTAACCATTTGGGCAGCCTTTTGCGGATCTAGTTCTTCATCTATTCCCGCATCTTTAATAACTTGTTGCAGTGACTCTGGTTTATCAGGAGTAATGCCGAATTTTAGAAAGACATCTCCAAGATCATCAGTAGACTTCATTGAACCTTGAATTTCTTTTTTGAGTTCATCAAACTTATTCACTTTTAAATCCTCCCTTAGTTTTTTTATTTTATTACTTCTTTTTCCACACACCGGTTCCAGGCATCGATGATATCAGATACCTAATCTCGCCCCTTTCCTCTATAAAATATTCAAAGGGGCAACATTTGGTGATATTGCATATTATAAATTAGGTATGGAGAAGTGGGGAGAGGAGGTTTTGCATGACAAAAGATGAACTAAAAACGGCCCTAGATGAAACAGAAGCCCAAAGGGATATTTTAATGAGAGTGCTTGAGGAACTTGAAGGTGGAGAGCCTCATCAGTCAGAACCTGAAACAAAAGAGGAAACGAGTGAACCGGAAATTGAACCTGTTGTGGAAATCAATGACATAAAAAAAGTCCTACATAATGCTATAGCCTCAGGGAATTTGAAAAATGTACTTGAAAAGATTGCCGGAGGTATGGACTTTTCTAAAACTGCTTTAAAAAGTTTTTCCGATATTATTGATAAAACCCGAGATAAACTGGAAGGAAATATAGATGAAGTTCCGGGGCCTACGGGCATACCAATAATGACAGATATGTGGCTACCGATGTTCCTTACTCTCTTACAAACCCAAGAATTTCAACATATAATAGCTAATATGATTGCTAAATTTTTCAAGGATAGTTGAACAATTTTAAACATTGTAAGGTTGTTTTTAATGTCAACATGTAACACCAAAATTTAAAATGCATATTATGTTATCAGAGCCATTGAGCTCCTTTTGAAGAAAGGGGGGGAAGCAACGTGACACAAGGGATTTTCTGGTTGTTTATAATAATTTTCTTGATTATCCTGATCCCAATAATTTTCTTATTGTTTCCATTGCTCGGTAAGGAAGAGAAATAATTAACATAAAGACAGACAGAAATAAAACTAGAAAACCTTGATTAATCAAGGTTTTCTAGTTTTATATTTATACTTCAGTCCCTTTTGTATGAACTCGCTTTTGCTACATCAATAAGGCCGGCACCCTGCTTAGTTTTAGAATGCCCCATGTCTTTTGAGGTGTTTATCAACACATCTTTTACACCTTTGGGGTCTAAGTTGGATTTTGATAAAATTAATGCACAGGCAGCTGTAACATGAGGACAAGCCATGGAAGTCCCACTCATTGTTTTATATCCCCCATCTTTATATGTGGAAAGTATACCGGCACCGGGTGCCATTACATTCACTTCGGCACCTCCACTGGAAAACCATGCTACCTTGTCTTTTGAGTCCGATGCAGCTACCGCTATGACTTCCGGATATCTGGCCGGATACATTACACTGTTATTGCCACCGGAATTTCCGGAAGCAGCCACTAAAACTATATTTCTCTTATACACTTCTTTTATGGCCTTTTCCAAAGCTTTACTATTTTTAAATCCAAAACTCATATTAATAACATGAACTTTATTTTCCACACACCAGTTCAAACCCTCGATCACATCGGAGATATTTCCTCGTCCGCTTTTAGAAAAAGCCTTTACCGAATATATTTGGACCTTTGGTGCTACTCCTATTACACCTATATCATTATCGAGAGCTGCTATGGTGCCTGCCACATGACTGCCATGGCCGTTATCATCTACGATATTTTGACATTCCAATACCCAGCCGGCTGAGGCAATATTTCCCTTTAAATCAGGATGGCTCACATCTACACCGGTGTCAATGATCCCCACACGGATTTTTTCTCCCCGGGTGTCCTTCCATACTGATGGTGCTCCTATTTTTCTAACACCCCAAGGGATTTCTTGACCTTGTTTTTTTATATCGATTGACAAACTTGGCATAACTTGGATTTGACCAACATAATCATCTTCAATGAACTCTATCATCGAATCATCAGCCAAACTTTTAAAAATACTGCGAGCATTATTGTCTACTTCACATAAGCACGCATTTATAAGTGGCAAATGTTTTTTTACTTTGATGCCATGAGTTTCTATCAACTCTCGACCCTTTGTCATGGCTAAGCTCGACTTAAATCCAACGATTTTGTATTTTGAAGGGCTATTGGTTTGTTGGCTCATGATGTAAGCTCCTGTCGCCCCCACTAAAAAATAATATGGTATTAACAGTAATGGAAACATACTTTCACCCCCTCATTAGCTTTCTGATAATAAAATATTCAAAGTAGCAGCTATTGGTGATATAGCATAATATACATTAGACTTATTACAAGAAAGGGGGCTTTTTATGACAAGAGAAGAGCTGAGAAATGCTTTAAAAGATATGGATGAACAGAGAAACCGGCTAAAACAAGAATTGGAGCAAGTTGAAAAAAAAGGTGACAAAAATGATGAACCACTGACAGCCTCGATAACAGCTGCAAAAAAAACATTAGAAGAATCAATTGCTTCCGGAAATTTGAAGGATATACTGGATAGAATATCTGATAATATAGATTATGCAAAAACAGC
>JAQWCA010000320.1 GCA_028706065.1 Tepidanaerobacteraceae bacterium | reverse complement strand
AAGTTTAATAGTGAGCCTGACCCCATTATACACCAAAGAATTTTTTCTTCGGCGTTGTATGTAACCTATTGAACGCGATTGAAAAATATGCCACCATAAAATTGTATAAATTCCATTAATTTAAAGCTTATAACACCATAGTATTTCTTAACCGGTTAAGATGTCACTGATACGAGGTAGTGAAACATGCGAGAGGAAACTTTAGAAGAGCTTCTATTAGAGGAAGCAAAGTTTATTGTAAAATGATGCTATAAAAATTACCTTTCAACCAATGCGATTATGTCAGACTCCTACTAGGAAACGTGTGTGATTTAAAGGAGCTAATAATTAATGGTAATATTAAGACATAATCTACTTGAAAAAGAGATTTTGAGAAAGGAATTTTTAAACAAAGGGGAGGTAAAATATGGCATTGAGTATTATTCTTGCAATAGCTGCACTTGTAGGCATAATCCATGGGATAGCAAAGAAACGCAAGACTTTGGTAATAGCATCAGTAATTGTATTGATTATCATTGCAACTACCATGTTATATTTTTACAAAAACCCTTATTAAAGTTTTTGATTTTTTTCAAACCTAGGGAAACCGTACAGCAGGAAAATTAATAATACAAAGAGGATATATGTGCTTTTCTCATTTTATTCACGGCATTTAATGATCATAAAAGCCTAGGGACATCCCTAGGCTTTTAGTGAACACTTGGTTGTGGTGCGTCTTCCAAAAGACGCAGGTTAAGGCTAAGGCTAAGGTTCAGGGCGTGTAGGGGTCGGTTCCCATGCCGACTCGAGCACTGGAAAAGGCGGACACATAGGTCCGCCCCTATATATTTTTAATGTCACAATGTCACTTGCCCAAGTATTTATCATGCATTTCTTAACCTCAACCTCAGCCTTGCGTAGCATTGCTACGCACTTACTCAGCTAGTTTAATGAGCAGTTCTCCGGATTTGACGATTTGACCTTCCTTGACCACAATTGCCTCTACGGTGCCGTCCACGTAGGAAACGATGCTGGTCTCCATTTTCATTGCTTCAATGACGGCGATCTCCTGATTTACTTGCACTTTATCTCCAGGTTGGACTAATATTTTTATTACTTTGCCGGGGATGCTTGCCCCGATTTCCAAAGGATTGGTAAGATCGGCCATCATAGTGACTGCCTGTTCTTTGGCAGCCGCTTTCTTTTTATCTTTGATTTTGATGACGCGGATACTGTCGTTTACTTCAAAATGTAAGGAGACATAGCCTTCCTCATCCATCTTTCCAATTTCTCGCAGTCTGATCACGAGGATTTTGCCGTCTGCTATTTCAATTTCACAGGTTTCTCCTTCATTTAGCCCATGAAAGAAGATATCACTGCCCATGCGGCTGAAGTCGCCCTGATTTTGCAGAGAAGTCAGGTAATCATCAAATACTTTAGGATAGAGGGCGGAACTTAGGATATCTTGCATGGTTGGCTCGATGTTATGTTTTTTAACTAATTCATTTTTGATTTCCCCAAAATTTTCCGGTTCCAAAAGTTCTCCCGGTCTTACGGTGATAGGCTTTTCTCCTTTGAGGACAATTTTTTGTAATTCCTGAGGGAACCCGCCTACAGGCTGCCCCATCATACCTTGGAAATAGGCAACTGCTGAATCGGGGAAAGACAAGCCTTTTCCTTTTTCACAGATATTTTCAGGGGTTAGACCATTTTGCACCATAAAGATTGCTAGATCACCCACTGTTTTAGAAGATGGGGTAACCTTGACAATGTCCCCCAGCATTTCATTAACTTGTTTAAACATTTCTTTGACTTCCTGAAAGCGATGACCTAAGCCGAAGCTTTCGACCTGGGGTTTTAAATTGGAATATTGCCCACCGGGGATTTCGTATTTATAAATTTCGGCTGTACTGGATTTTAGCTCCGATTCAAATTGCCCATAAACAGGTCTTACTGCAGCCCAATAGTCGGAAAGGGCTTGCAGATCATCTAGGTTAATGCCGGTACATCTAGGCGTATTTTCCAGGGCAGCGGCAACAGAGTTCAGGGCGGGTTGGCTAGTCAGTCCCGACATACTGTTAAATGCCGTATCCACAATGTCTACGCCTGCTTCCGCCGCCATCAAGATAGTGGCTACACCGTTGCCACTCGTATCATGAGTGTGTAAGTGGATCGGAAGCCCAACTTCTTCTTTTAACGCTTTCACAAGTTTAAATGCGGCATGAGGTTTTAATAAAGCTGACATATCCTTAATGCCAAGAAGATGGGCACCTGTCTTTTCAATCTCTTTAGCCATCTGGACATAGTACTTGAGGGAGTATTTATCTCTTTTTTCATCGAGAATATCGCCGGTATAGCAGAGACAGGCTTCGGCCAGCTTATTTTGCTGTAAGACTTCATCTACCGCCACTTCAATGCCTTTCAGCCAGTTTAAGGAATCAAAGATGCGGAATAGATCGATTCCACTAGCGGCAGATTCCTTGATAAAGGTCCGAATAACGTTGTCCGGATAATTCTTATAGCCTACGCCATTTGCCCCTCTGAGTAGCATTTGAAAAAGTATATTGGGGATCTTTTTCCTTAACCTTGCCAGTCTTTCCCAAGGGGATTCTTTTAGAAACCGGTAGGCCACATCAAAGGTAGCGCCTCCCCACATTTCCAAAGAGAAAAGATCTTTTCCCAAGATGGACGTAGCTTTGGCTATTTTCACCATATCTACAGTCCGAATTCTTGTAGCCATTAGG
>JAQWCA010000319.1 GCA_028706065.1 Tepidanaerobacteraceae bacterium | reverse complement strand
ATGACAATGGTGGCATCGCAGTGGTCATTATCAATTATTAGGTAAGCATTAACTAAGAAAAAAATAAGCGCTATCTCTTATTTCTAATAAGACTATCTTCTTTCATAATAATTTGCTGACAAAAAAAGACCCCAAGATATTATAAAACAACATCTTATCTTTTACACAATTCTAATAAATCAATATCGATTTTTAAAGCACCACAAAAGTCATATTTTAGCCACTAATATCAAAAAAAAGACATATCGAAAAATAAAAAGAAGATACTACATAGATACAACATATAATTTAATTATCTGTATATATGAATATTAAAAGACAACCTGCAAAAAATATACTGTGGAAAAAATCCAAAGTATACAAATTTATTCATGTCTTAAATATCATATTGCCAGAATTGTTGAAAAAAATATTTAATTTCGCAATAGTTTTTTTCCGGAAGGGTGAAAATCTTTTATTTTATAAAGGAAATTCCATAAAAAATAACAGATTCCTGTTTCTTGATAATCGCTGAATCGTAAAAAACCCCTATCACTATCATATATAATATATAATAGATATTACACATTTATTAAAAACAAAAAGGAGTTTGAAGAAACTAAAAAAACAATTATGAAATTAATCTTCTTTGCATTTGTATTATTGATAATTGGATCCAGCATATATGGTCAGGATATTGTACCGGAAAAAGTCAAAAAAGTAGATAGCTTATTAACGGTTGCATCAACTGAAGTCTCTAACGTGAATCCAATAGGGGTAATTGAATCTGCAACCAAAGCTTTAACATTAAGCAGGGAAATCAATTACTCAAGAGGAAAGGCAATGTCTTCTTTTTATATCGGACAGGTCCTTATTTATATGGGAGATTATGAAAAATCGCTGGAATACCTACAACTCTCTCAAAAAGAAAAATACACATCGAAAAATGATATCATAAAATCAGAGATCTGCAGGATCAAGGGACAAGTATTTTTCTATTTGGGATTAAAGGAAGCTTCATTTCGTGAATTCCAAAAGGCTTACGAATACGCAATACGGATTAAAGAAAAAAAAGAACGTGACCGCTATGTGAGCTTGGCTTATGAAAATCTCGGCATAGCATATACAGCAGTGAGAAATAAGCCTGACTCAACCTTTTATTTTTATAGAAAGAATAAGGAGCTACTCGACAAAACGGACGAAAACCTTACATTCAGAAACAAAATCAACCTTTACACCCTTATTGGTAATTATTATAGGGATAAAGAGGTGTTCGACTCTGCAACCGTATGGTACAATCAGGCAAACTCACTCATTACCAAATATGATTATCCTTACTCCTCATGGCTCTGCGCACATTGGAGTGACCTCCATTTAATGAAGGGAGAACCCGACGCTGCCCTCAATTGCGTCAAAAAAGGATTGGAATGTGCAAAAAGGACAAATCTCAGAAATGAATTACCAGGATTATATCAAAAAATAACGACTATCTATTCCAAAAATGGAATGGAAGACTCCGCGCGCTTTTATCAAAACATGTACCAAGAAATCTCAGATGAGCTCTCCACCTCAAGAGAAGGAGCCACGGAGAAAGCCATGCAACTCCTTTTAGAAGAGGAACGTAAATATGCGCAGATGAGATTCAACAAGACACTCTCCATCATCGTTTATTCCATAATCGCCACGTTGTTGGGTATCTATCTATTCTGGCAACAATGGAGAAAAAGAAAAAAAGCAATACTGGAAGCAACAGAGCGAGAAGTATCCGTATTGCAAGACAAACTGAACGATGCCTTTGATGAGGTGATAGAATTGGCCAGAGAAAATGATCCCTCCTTTCTTGCACGGTTTAGAATGATATATCCCGAATTCATCAATAACTTGCTCAAGGCACATCCTCAATTAATTGAGTCTGAGCTGTGGCTCTGCGCGATGGTTTATTTAAATTTCTCCTCGAAAGAGATTGCCCAATACGCCTTCATTACACACCGTTCGGTGCAAACCCGGAAGAGCCGGTTAAGAAAGAAATTGGGTATTCCTGCCGATGTCGATTTATATCAATATATGACATCTCTTTCCTAGATCAATAGATCTTCCTCCCCTTTGCAAAATATCACAGCAGTAGAATTGGTGTTCTTCTGAACTATTATAGGTCATAAAATATTGTCAATCGGAAACTTTAGCTACATACATGTAACTTACGAGAATTGAAAAAAGGAGAACCTTTTCTTCCGAAGAAGAGCATGTACTCCTTTTCCAGCATCTTACGCATTTGGGATAATAAAAAAGGTATAAACCGTTCTTTTATTCCAGTTCTTTAATCTTGATGTTCTGGAACCATACCTCATCGCCATGGTCCTGCAGCAGGATCAAACCCTCTTCTGCGTTTCCAAAGTTGGGCCAATCCTTGTACTTGCTGGTTTGTACCAGTTGGTTCCACTCCTCGTTGTTGCGTTCATATTCAACAATTTTCACCCCGTTAAGCCAGTGCTCCACATGGTTGCCCTCAACCACTACCATGGCAGTGTTAAAGAACCCGTTGCGGAAGGGTTTGTCAGCCGGAGCAGGAATCAGGTCATAGAGTGATCCCAGTGTCCGGTTTCCATCCTTACCCATTTTTGAATCGGGATGACGCTTGTCATCCAGTATCTGGAACTCACAACCGATGGCCGATCCTTCACCCTTGTTGAGATCGGTATCGACAAAATATTTGATCCCGCTGTTGGCTCCTTCAGTGATCCGGAAATCCACCTTCAGCATGAAA
>JAQWCA010000318.1 GCA_028706065.1 Tepidanaerobacteraceae bacterium | reverse complement strand
TTAGTCTACCTATAAGGGTTCGAAGAAAGAAGGGCAAGCCCTTCTTTCTTTATTTTGCAACTCTCACACATCCAAATCCTTGACTGTTCTTACTCCCAAGCCCGCTTTCTACTGCTATTTGAAGTAGTGGGGCTGGGCCTGACAAGGTAAATGTACCTGAATAGCCTTTTATAACGGTGTTTTTATAATTTATTATCGAAAGCCTGGGTTGTCTAAGTGACGTTATCGACACATTCCCAGCCGGTGGTTCAACTTCATGGAAAGCTTTATATTTTTTTCTAAGGTTGTTTTGCATTATTTCATTAAAATCATTTTCCCCCGGTTCGAAATAGCAGGTATATTTTCTTCCATCTGGTCTAAGCAAAGTGCTATAGACAACGATGGGGGACAGAGTACGTATCTTTGTTTTTTCATCATCAATAAGGTCTTTTTCTAATGTAATATCGGTTACTTGCATTTTAGTAGTGCCTAGCCTAATATTTGGCTTTAATAGCAAACCGTTAGCAAGTGAATTACAAAAATTACTATAGGGCGATGTTACGACGAGCGATACCGGCCCATTGAAGGTGATTGCTCCCGCTTTTTTATTTATACTGTAGTTACCCATGAGCCTAGAAAAGGCAAACATTTTAAAAGTTCTCTTTCCGTGAATAAAGCCTTTTTCATGCAAAAAATGAGCTATATCATCATCCAATGAATTGTAAATCATTGCTTGCACTATATGATTATAATGAATGGGTAATGTTAATGGGCCTCCATTTTCAGGTTCAAAGTAAATTTGTTCTCTCAAAATATATTTCCCTCCAGAAATTTTTGCTGTTCCATAATAATATATTCTAAACCTTGTACTTGCCATAAATCCCTGATGTTCACCCCACCAACTCAAAGCACCCGAACCCCTGAGGATTTTTGGATCCTAATCCTGCATCATAAGCTGTTTTTATAAGTTCTGGATTACCCTGAAGTTTGTATATCCCCATCCAACCTTTTATTGCGGTATTTTTATAGCTTAGTATTTTACAACAACGCTCATCTTTAGGTCCGATGGGTATTACCTTCAATTTGCTATTTTTTAGTTTTTCACCGGTGAGAAGCTGGTATTTCTTCTCTACGTCGATTCTGGCGAGGTCTGAGAATACATCATCCCAAGGCGTATAGTATATGGTTTTTCCACTGTTTTTTTCAGTTTGATAGGCTACCATGGGTGAGAGCATCTTTATGGTGACCTCTTCTCCCATTTGATGAGTTTTTATATTGGGACAGAGGCCCACACTTTCCAAGTAAACTCTTTGCCTAAATAAAATTAAAACATACCTCTGCAACATACCATCCGCTAATTCCTGCAAGAATCTCTCTATAGGAGATGCTACTGTAAGCTCCACCGGGGAGGTAGACTCAATTTTTTGGTTTTCCCTTATTTTGAATTTGCCTTCTAGGCGAGAGAAAGTAAAAAGCTTGAATTGTTGGCCATTCAAAATAAAGCCCTCATTATGCAAAAAATCTGCCAATTCTTGAGAAATATTGTCGTATATCATACTTTGGATGGCATAATTATATTGGGTAGGAATAATTAAAGGTTCTTCGCTATAAAATGTAAGTTTTATGCGCATATCATAACCTCCTAAATCTATGGAACTCATGGTATTGCTCAATTTTTACAAATATGGCGAATTTTATCTTGTATATATAGTTCAACATTTGCCAGAAAACTCCTTTATTCAAGAAATTTATTTATTTTATATATTATACTACTAAACATACCCATATTAAGGGTATATTGAATAAAATTTTTTGATGGTATAAAAACAAAGCGGAGCTTTAAAGCTCCGCTTTGTTTTCTTTTATTCATTTGAACCGGTTAGTCTATGAATTCAAAAGTATCTATAACCCTATCAAATTGCTTTTGTTTTTCCGCATCTAATTCCAATGCATAAAAGCTCATAGCGAAAACTCTCTTCTCATCGGTCAGATAGTATGTATGAGGATACCATTCGAATATATCTCCTCCGTGGGGATATGCTTTAACTACGACTCTTATCCCTGTCAAATCTCCTACTTTTATGTCCTCCATAGATACGAGCTCACAATCATTGTTTGATTCCCAATTATCCAAAAGACTTTGATCCGCCGACATCATGATTGGAGGGAAAAGCTCAGCTACCTTTTCTCCTTTTTCATCAGTAAAAACACTATACTGAATATCCCAGTTGCCAGGGAAATGCAGGGAAAAGGCTATCAAGGGACTGTTTTCTTGGAAGGAGTATGACTCCCAATCTTCTGTAGTGTAAGCATAATCTTTAAGCGTTAGTTCTTTCCACTCATTTATATACTTTGAATCCTTCACTTCAAATACTGTCTCATCCTCATCGTCGTCAGCCTGAGATTTGCCGTTCTCCTCAGTCACATTGTCAATGGGAGCTTCTTTGATGTCTTTGTCTTGTTCCTTCTCAGCATCGGGCGATGACACCGCTCCGGAGGTTTCAGGCGGCTTAGATTCTGCCGGCTGATTGTCTTTTGTTTTGGTGCATCCGGCTAGTATAAAGATCAAAACCAACAGAACAACTAATATCTTTTTCCTAAACAGATTCATGGTCATTATCCTCCTTTATTACATCGATCACAGTAGCCATAAATCTCAAATCTGTGTTCAGTGAGGGTAAATCCGCTCTTGGCCAGCTCTTTTTTTAGGGTTTCCATGGGGCAGTATTCTATGGGTATAGAAGCTCCGCATTTTTTACAAATTA
>JAQWCA010000317.1 GCA_028706065.1 Tepidanaerobacteraceae bacterium | reverse complement strand
AAGGTGATAACCTCGATGTGTTAAAACTTCTCCGCGAAACCTACCTTAATCGGGTGAAAATGATTTATATCGATATAATCTTGCAGAGATTGATACAATTTAATTATCCTAAAAGTCATTGTGCGTAGGGGTGTGCAAACTCAAAAAGGGGTGTGCAGCTATGAAAGTTGGAAGAAATGAACCTTGTCCGTGTGGTAGCGGTAAAAAATATAAAAAATGTTGTCTCAATAAAACAGATGATGAGCGATTGGCAGAAGCAATAATGTACTCTATGCAGTCAATAGAAAAAGATGCTCGTATAAAACAATGTCTCCATCCGAATCAAGGTGAGTGCGATCAAAAAATAATAAAAGCACATGCTATACAGAACAATAGAATATTGAATAAAATAGCAGAAGAAGGTCACGTCATTACAGTAGATGGGACATCAAATATGATTTTTCAAGGAACACAAATAAAGGGTCGTAAGATAGCGACTACTTTTACAGGTTTTTGTAAATATCATGATAAAATTTTATTTCAAAAAATTGAGGATTGTGAATTTGTAGGTTCTCAAGAGCAGGTTTTCCTTTTAACCTATAGGACTATGGCATGGCATTATCATAAAAAGCAAGAACAGCTAAATGCAAAAGCTATACAATATAAAAGGATGTATGAGCGTGGATTTGATATGGCATCATCAGAAGGTTTTAGATTATTTGAAAAAGGTCTCAAATTAGGTGTTAGGGACAATGAAAAAGAAAAACTAATTTTTGATGAATTACTACTTAATGAAGTTTATAACAAAGTAAATTTTTGTATATGGGAATTGCCATATGAAGTTCAATTTGCTGTTTCTATGATGCATGAACTGGAACATGATATTTACGGGAAGCCAATAAATAATCTTGAGACAGATATAAACTTAAGGAAGTTGTATTTAAATATATTCCCTGCTGATTCTAAATCTTTTTGTGTATGGTCATGGCTTACAGAAAATAACGATGATTATGTAGAGTTTTCAAAACAATTTATGGATTTAGAAATAATTGACAGAGAAAATTACCTTAATAATAAATTGCCTAGGTGGAGTGACTCACTAATAATTTCACCCAGGTTATGGGAAAAGTGGGGTAGTGGAATTCAGGAAGCATTAGTAACTCATGCAAATTTTGAAATCTTATACAGAGCAATGGAAGAAGAAAGATCAGATTATAAATATATTTATATGGATACACCGTGGGATTTCTTTCAAAAACTATAATGAACATAAATTAACCATGTAAAGAAAAGGGATATAGGGAGGAATTATATGAATATGTATACTGTTACAGAAAGAGATATGCTTACTTCGATGATCGTTTATCTGGAAGACGAGGGAAAAACTGAACTTTCAGCTATTCTTCAAGTTTCACGATTTGTATATCGACCTCACTGGGAATTTTCGAAGATTATTCCTAACCAAAAAAATCTCTCTGCAAGTTTAAGAGTACCTATTCGATGTAAAAAGACTATAGAAGATAATTTGGAAACATTGTCAGATATAGCATGTCAACTATACATAGACGATCGGGATTTTTATTTTATAGGAATCACTGAAGTTGGGATGCTACCAATTCAAACCGAAGATATTGAATATGAGAATAAACATGTAATCTTAGAAAAGGATAGTATTTTTGCTAATTTCATAAAATTTATAATAGACAGCCCAAGATTAAATGATATTCAAAAAAAATACTTATTTGAAGCATGTGAATGCGGAGACAAAAACAATATCCTATCAGCTACTGTTATGCTAGGTGCTTCTGCAGAAATGCTTTTAATTGAATTGTGCGATGCTTATAAACTGTACTTGGATAATCAAGGGGATTCCACAGCTGCGGATGCTTTTGAAAGACGTGTCATAAAAGCTAGGTGTGCTCATGATCGATTAATTGAATTTCTAAAAAGGGCAAATTCAAACGCAGGGGTATTTAAGCAGTTAGGGTTTGAAGATATAAACCTAAACTTCAGCTTTTTTGATATTATTCGACAGACGAGAAATGACAGCGGACATCCTACTGGTAATACAATAACTATGGAGCAATTTAAAATGATTCTATCTAACTACCAGCATTTTCTTCCAAAGATAATGGATGCTATCGATAAGTTGCCTACTCTATAATATCAATTTCCTATTGAATATAAATATGGTCCACGATAGCATTTAAGGTGTGCAATCGTGGACTTTTGTTAGAACTCTATATTTTTATGTCTATACCATTTTTAAAAGTAACTTGAACTTTATCTCTATCTTTACAATAAAATGTAATATAATCAACTAGGCTATTCCAAAGAAGCGGGTCAAATTCTGAAATGAATCCATCTTGTTTTTGCAACTCATCTAGGAAGATTTCCAAGTTTTTATGTCTAGTTATTCTATCCTTAATCTGCTCAGTTGTAAGCTCTAGGTTAGCCTTAGTGGCATCAAACATTTCTACAAGGCTATCGTATCTTCTTTGATATTCTTCTTGGTCTAAGGCTGTATGGGCATTTTCATTAATGATATTTTGAATCATTTCAGCTGTAACTTCGAGCTCGTTTTGAAGTTCAGTCTTTTTATTTTCCAGATCTTCAGTATCAAATAAGGTTGCTTTCATGGTCTCAAAGTTTGCTATAATCTCATCCTTATCAGTTAGTAATTCATTTGTAGCTTTTATAAATATATCTTTAATTGTATCTTCATCAAGGTGGGGAGTTTCACATTTTTTGTTACCGTTAAACTTAT
>JAQWCA010000041.1 GCA_028706065.1 Tepidanaerobacteraceae bacterium | reverse complement strand
ATCCATTGAATCTGTAGCACCATACATATGATGATCCCTGGGAATAAAAAGAATTTGTCCCGGAACTATCAACATATCGGTTCCGACCCAGTTATGTTCTATAATTTTTTGAATGGTTACATTGAACCGGTTCGCAATCATACTAAGAGTATCGCCGGGCTGTACAATGTAGATTATCATACCACCATCCTCCTTTTTATACTCTAATAGTATATTATTCAGCCGACCTAAAAAGTTTACTTTAAATTTTTTCTTTTTTCCAGGTGCCAGGCACTTAACTTATTAACTTATTGGATATTTAAATAACCAGTGACCCTTGTAATGTAAAACTTGATTATATTAAGATTAGATATCTTGTCGTAAGAAAATGATAAATCATGTTATGTTAAAGATAATCAGAGTGCTGTAATAACACCTATAAGATGAGGTCGTATCAGGAATAATCTGTCTGTCTATTGAAACAACGGTATGTATTTTGATACAATGTTAACCAGGATGACTTTATGGGGTGAACTTATGGGTATCTATGAAGTGTTAAAGACCTATTTTGGTTATGATAATTTTAAAAAGGGCCAGGAAAAGTTAGTAAGTGCAATACTTGCCGGCAGAGATGTTTTAGGGATAATGCCTACAGCCGGAGGTAAATCCCTCTGCTATCAATTACCTGCGACTATTTTATCGGGTGTAACTATAGTAATCTCACCACTTATTTCCCTAATGAAGGACCAGGTAGATTCTTTGGACGAAATGGGTTTATCCGGAACTTTTATTAACAGCACTCTGGGTTATGACGAATTTGTCAAACGGTTTAGTGAGATACAAAACGGCAAGTACAAATTAATATATGTGGCACCGGAACGCCTAAATACAAGTTTGTTTCTAAAACTGACAAAAGATATTGAGATTTCCCTGGTAGCAATTGACGAGGCTCACTGTATAAGCCAGTGGGGCCATGATTTTAGACCCAGCTATCTGGAAATCCCAAAATTCATTAACTTCCTTGACACTCGGCCAACTGTAGCAGCTTTCACGGCCACAGCAACAAGAGAGATTGTGGAGGAGATAAAGAATTTAATAGGTCTTAAAAATCCACTGGAAGTCATAACAGGATTTGACAGGCCAAATCTGTTTTACCAAGTTGCAAAACCCAGTAACAAATTCTCATACTTACTAAACTACCTAAAAAATAATCATGTCAGTGACTCCGGAATAATATATTGTGCCACCAGGAAAACCGTGGAATCTTTAGCGGAAAAGCTTCAACATTATGGTATTTCTGCTGTAGGATATCATGGAGGGATGAACCCGAATATAAGACAAGAAAGTCAAGATGATTTCATGCTTGACAGGGTTAGAATAATCGTAGCTACCAATGCTTTTGGTATGGGAATAGACAAGCCTGATATAAGATTTGTCATCCATTACAATATGCCTAAAAACATGGAAGCCTATTATCAAGAGGCCGGAAGAGCGGGCAGGGACGGGGAAAAAAGTGACTGTATTTTAATGTACTCCCCGGCGGACATAGTAAAACAAAAAATTATAATTCAAAGTGAAAATCTTTCTCCTGAGCGGGAAACGGCCATGTATCAGAACCTCCAATACCTGGTGGACTATTGTCATACCGATGACTGTCTTAGAAACAAGATATTAATCTATTTCGGTGAAGATGCGCAGCAAAAGAGCTGTAACAATTGCAGCAACTGTCTGGACCAATCGGAAAGGGTGGACATCACAGTCGAAGCTCAAAAAATATTATCGTGTATTTACAGAGTGAATCAAAGCTATGGTGTCAATACCGTTATACAGGTTTTAAGAGGCTCAAAGAATAAAAAGGTAATGGAATGGGGCTTGGATAAAACCTCAACCTACGGAATAATGCAAGATTATAGTAATAATGCCATCAAAGAAATGATAATGACATTAATTTCCCAAGGGTATATTCATATGACCGCCGATAAATTCCCTGTTATTAAACTGACTTCCATGTCCCGGGAAATATTAAAAGGCAAGGTTAAATTCTATCATAAAAAAGATTTACTGCAGAAACCGGAAACTTCAAAAGCACTAGATGGGTTTTCACTGGATGGAATTAATGATAACCTTGACAAAAATCTATTTGAGCGACTTAGACAACTAAGGCATACCATAGCCCAAGAGAAAGACCTTCCACCCTACATAATTTTTCATGATTCCAGCTTAAAGGAAATGGCAGCATATATGCCCCGAAATCAAGAAGAATTCTTTAAAATAAAAGGTGTAGGGCAGAAAAAATACGAAAGTTATGGGGGAGAATTTATCAATCTCATAAATGAATACATCCGGGAAGAGGATTTGGATGTCAGTGAGATTAGGCGACAGATAGCAAATAGTACAATAGTTGTAGGTTCTAGCGACAGACTGCAGGAAAATACTAAAACTGACCGCTACGAAATAACATACAACTGCTATCTTCACGGTTTGTCCCTACAAGAAATAGCACAACAAAGAAATCTCACAAAAAATACCATAATTAATCACTTGGCAAAATGTGAAAGCGAAGGCAAAACTATTGATTGGTCAAGGTTTATTGACCCTGAAAAGGAAAAGAAGATTATACAAGTGATTGACAAAGTTGGGGCAGAAAGACTAAGGCCTATCAAAGATGAACTGTCGGATGATATCAGCTATGAGGACATAAGATTGGTAATCTGCAAACACTTATAGAATAAATTCAAAATAATAATCACGCTGTATGTTGATAGCGTGATTATTATTTTCTCTATGATTATTTTATAAACCTAAGAATTCATAACTGCTTTGAGAGGTTGACTTTGCCTTTGACATACATCATAGATGTATTTAGCCGTTTCAAATACCCTTGTGGCATAGCCGTATTCATTGTCATACCATGCCATGACCTTCACAATTTTATCGTCAATCACCATAGTTGAAAGACCGTCAACAATAGACGAGTGGGAATCTTGGATCAAATCTCGAGATACCATGGGTTCCTCGGTATAACCCAATATCCCTTTTAATTCTCTTTTAGAAGCTTTTCTAAAAATTTCATTGACTTTTTCTTTTGTTGTGGTTTTTTTTACATTAGCTACAAAGTCCACTATAGATACGGCTTCTGTTGGGACACGGAACGCACTTCCGTTTAATTTTCCTGCAAGATGGGGCATAATCAAACCTATAGCTTCAGCTGCCCCTGTTGTTGTGGGAATGATCGAAAGTGCGGCACCCCTAGCCCTTCTCAAATCATTATGAGGTTTGTCTACCAGCATTTGATCAGCGGTATAAGAATGAATAGTAGATAAAGAACCGTTTTTCATCCAAAGGTTTTCATCGATGATTTTTACTAAGGGAGCAAGGCAGTTGGTAGTGCATGAAGCGGAGGAGATTATGTAATCTTTTGCAGGGTCAAAACTCTTTTCGTTTATTCCCATGACGATTGTTTTATCAATATCATCACCGGGAGCTGTTATAATAACTCGTTTTGCACCGGCTTTTAAGTGCTTAAGTGCATCTTCCTTCCTCCTGAGCTTTCCGGTAGACTCTATCACAATATCCAAATCCAGCTTTTCCCAAGGCAGTTTCTCCGGATTCTTTTCAGAAAAAAACAGTATCGGCTTTCCATCTATTATTATCGCATCATCGGTTGAGTCTATACTGTGGTTTAAAACACCATAAATGGAATCATATTTAAAAAGATGAGCATGGGCTTTAGGACCGCTAGTGCTATTAAGTGCTACAATCTCTATTTGGTCAGGGTTTTCTAACCATATCCTTAAGATGTTTTTGCCAATCCGACCAAAGCCGTTTATGGCAACCTTCGGTTTCATAAGTAACTCGTCTCCTTTTAGAATTTTCGTCAGTTAATATTATAGCACATTTAATACAAAAGTGCTACACTATTGGAGTAATAAAAGAAAATAATACGTATTAAAGAATTTACAGAGACTATACCACGACTTGTGCTTTAAGTGTATGAAGGTCAGTTGGCATATATTTATTTGTTTAATTTTCAAGAGAAGGTGAATTTCATATAAGGTAATGCAGGCCATACTTGTTTTTAGAATATATTTACTTTTAGAATATTTGTGCTATAATATATATAAAGGTAATCGGCACCGCAAGGTGCGGTTGCCACAGGGGATTTTAATTAATAATCACACTGCGGCTCAGGCAGGGTGATTATTTTTTTTATCCATATAATAGCAGTTATTATGAGAAAAGTCTATAAAAACAAGCAAATGCAAGATTTTCATCCGTAGGGGTGAGCTTTGCTCGCCCGCTTATATTTCATCCATTATGATATAATGAAACAAGATTATTTATAAATGGAAGGGTTGGAATTTGTGAGTAAAACATTGGTATTAGCTGAGAAGCCGTCAGTAGCAAGAGACATAGCCAAAGTCCTGAATTGTAAAAAAAACGGAAATGGTTATCTTGAAGGGCAAAAATATATCATAACCTGGGCTTTAGGCCACCTGGTTACATTGGCCGAACCTGAAGCCTATGGGAACCAGTATAAATCCTGGCGTATGGAGGATTTACCCATTTTGCCTAAGTATTTAAAGCTTGAGATTATAAAACAAAGTCGCCGGCAATTTAATACTGTTAAAAACCAAATACACAGAAAAGATGTCAATAACATTGTCATAGCCACTGATGCCGGCCGGGAAGGTGAATTGGTGGCAAGATGGATAATAAAAATGACCAATGTTAAGAAACCGATTAAACGTCTTTGGATTTCTTCAGTGACAGATAAGGCTATTAAAGATGGATTTAATAATTTAAAAGACGGTAAAAAATATGAAAATCTTTATGCATCAGCTGTTGCCCGAGCGGAAGCTGATTGGCTGGTGGGCATCAATGCAACCCGAGCATTGACCTGTAAGCATAATGCACAGCTGTCTTGTGGTAGAGTCCAAACACCCACACTTACAATGATCGCAAAAAGAGAAGAAGAGATTCAAAATTTTAAGCCTAGGGATTTTTACGGCATTACTGCAACTGTGGGCAATTTGAAATTAGTATGGCAAGATAGCCGGACAAAAGACATGAGAACCTTTGATAAGGGGAAAGCCGACAAAATCCTGGCATCACTGAAAGGTAAAGATGTAAAGGTTGTTGATGTGAACAAAACCTTAAAAAAGAGTTTTGCACCACAACTGTATGATTTGACCCAACTTCAAAGAGATGCCAATAAAATCTTTGGGTTTTCCGCCAAGGAAACCCTCTCTGTCATGCAAAGACTGTATGAAAATCACAAGCTGTTGACATACCCTAGGACTGACTCCAGATTTATCACCACAGATATAGTGGGCACCCTGGAGGAACGGGTCAAAGCCTGTGGAGTTGGGCCTTATAGATCTGCGGCATTTAAGATTAAACGACCCATAAAAGGCAACAAAAGTTTTGTAGATAATCGCAAAGTTACAGATCACCATGCGATCATACCTACGGAACAGCCGGCTTTTCTAGGTGCCTTAAATGACAGTGAACGCAAAATATATGATTTAGTCGTAAAACGCTTTCTGGCTATACTGTATCCCTCCTTTGAGTATGAACAAACTACCATAAGGGCCCAAATTGGTTCAGAATTTTTCATAGCTAAAGGGAAAATCGTAAAAGCTTTAGGATGGAAAGAGGTTTATGAAGGGAACTTTGAAGATGATGATCAGGAAGACAGTGAAGATATTTCTGAGCAAATATTACCTACCATAAGTAAAGGTGATATCCTAAAAACATCATCTATTTTCCAAATCCAAGGCCAGACCAGGCCGCCGGCCCCCTTAAATGAAGGGACTTTGCTTGCAGCCATGGAAAACCCGGTAAAATACATGCCAAAAGACAATAAAGCTTTGATTAGGGTAATCGGTGAAACAGGTGGCATTGGGACAGTTGCTACACGGGCTGATATCATAGAAAAACTCTTTAACAGCTTCTTGATTGAAAAAAGAGGTAAAGACATCTTTATTACATCCAAGGGCCGGCAGCTCTTAGACTTAGTTCCCGAGGAGCTTAAATCCCCGGCTCTTACCGCCCAGTGGGAGCAAAAGCTAAGTGCTATTGCCAAAGGTACTCTTAGCAAAGATGCTTTTGTAAATGATATGAGAAATTACGCCAAAAAGGCCGTTAATGATATAAAAAGCAGTGAAGAAAAGTTCAGACATGACAATCTTACCCGGAGCAAATGTCCTCAATGTGGGAAATATATGCTCAAGGTCAATGGCAAAAGAGGCAAGATGCTTATCTGTCAGGATCGAGAGTGTGGATATAGGGAGAAATTAAGTAAAATAACTAATGCCCGATGCCCCAACTGTCATAAAAGAATGGAACTACATGGAGAAGGTGAAGGGCAAATATTTGTTTGTAATTGTGGTTATAGAGAAAAACTCTCGGCTTTTAATGAGAGAAGAAAAAATGAAAGCAGCCGGAGGGTTTCAAAAAAAGATGTGGCAAAATATCTTCAAAAACAGAAAAAGGTAGAAGATAAGCCTATTAATACGGGACTGGCCGATGCATTATCAAAACTTCGTCTGTAACAGTTACCGGCGATAAGGCCAGAAGACCATCAAGGGATGGTGTTCTGGCCTTACCAGTTCAACTAACTTGGGAATGTTATATCCTGTATCTTATGGATTGCACCGACACCAAAGTAAGTTGTGTTCTTACATCGAAGTTCAAAGACTTTTGCGAGATTTATCACGGTTTTCCACATAGAAAAACCTTCTCAACTCATGAATTAGTATTGGAACTTTTAATCGAAGATATTCTGTAAAAGTTGAGGATTTTTAAGGTCATTAAGATTACCTTCATATATGATTTTCGCATTAGCATCCAAAAAATCCTGGGGCTTTACCAAACTTGGCGATTTTTTTAAATCAAAAATGTTATTTTGACTTAGTACATAATAGACAAATTCTGAACAGAAGAATCTCTTATCATGATGTTTACTTATGCCAAGATAATTTAATACCAGTCCAAAATAATTATACCTATATTGATGGGATTGCCACATAGTATCGACCATTTTTTTTACCCCATCGTATTGATTATCCGAGACGGGTATCTTCAATATACAACAGGGCACCTTGGAAAACTTGCCATAGACACCAGCCCCAACCTCTTCTTTAACCATGGTTCCAATAAAGGGGAAATTCACATATTTTCTTGCAAAGCTGTACATTGGGTAAAGCTGATCATTTAGTGCCAGTGATGCATGAGAATATTTATCCCCGGTAACCAACCTTATTGCTCGTGCTACAATTGTATTGGTTTTTGTTAGAACTATATAAATATTTTTCAAGAAGCCCCCGCCTTACTCATCCCATCTCGGGGTCAGGCTTGACAAATTGACAAAATATCACATTTTGTCAATTTGTCAAGCCTGACCCCGAGGTGGATATTTCATAAACTACCCAATATTATATCATGAATAATGGATTTTGATTCAACTAATATTGATTATGTCTGCCGGGCTGGATTATTATATGGGATCCAACAGCTTTAGCTGTTCTAGATGCCAATATGGTATAATAAAATATCAGAAAACAAGGGGCTTAGGGAGCGATTTAGATGCGTAGAGAACATATATCCTATCTTGATAATATTCCCATCAATATTCAGATGCTAAGTATCAGAGAGTATCCCATTCACTGGCATCAATCAATAGAAATTCTGATGGTTTTAAAAGGCAGTATAAACGTTACCGTTGAATCGGATACTTATGAGCTTGTAGAAAATGAGATAGAAATAATAAACTTGGAAGAAGCTCACAGTATATTTTCCGATGAAGAAAACATTGTTTTATTGATGCACATTGATGTAGACTTCTTTCAAAAGTATTATGATGATATAAAAAATATATATTTTTATACTGACTGTTCTTTTGAGGGGGAGCCCCAGGTCGGTCCAAAATACGATATGTTGAAAAAATATCTTTCAATAATACTTTATGAAGCGGTGCATAAAGGTGAGGATTACGACATATATGTTAAAGATATTTTGGTAGAGCTTCTTTATCTGTTAATAAACGAGTTCCACTATTTGTTATATGAGAACAAGGATTTGAAGGATAATATCGAGCAACTTCAGCGATATCATAGGATTGCAAAATATATATACAACAACTATAACAATAAGATTTCTCTGCAGGATATCGCAAAAAAAGAGTTTTTAAGTGCCCACTACTTGTCCAATGAAATCAAGAATGCCTTGGGAATCAGTTTTCAGGATTTTGTCAATTTAACTCGGGCTGAAGAATCAGTGAAATTACTGCTTGATACTGATATGACTATTTCGGAGATATCAGAAGAAGTTGGGTTTTCTCATACCAGATATTATAATAAGCATTTTAAACGCCATTATAAAATGACTCCATTACAGTATCGGAAGAAATATCGGATAGATGAGAATAAATTTCAGGAGATAACGAAGATAAAATCCCGCAACATAGATGAAGTTTTTGATTATATAGTCCCTTATCTGAAGGACTATGACAGGTACAACTATGAAGAAAAAATCGTCAAAATTTATGTAAACGCCTCTCGGGTTCAAGGGGATTTTATACATGATTACAAGGATACTATTATATTACCTAGGGTTCATCATATTTTGGAAAATGGAGTTTGTACATGTATAAAAACGCTTCAAAAAGACCTAGGCTTTGAGTATGGTAAAATAACAGACATATTTTCTAAAGAAATGAATATTTACAATGAAGGTATGATGAACTTTAAAAAGGTGAAAAAGGTTATAGATATAATATTGGCCTCAGAACTAAGACCGGATATCATTTTTGGGCAAGAAGACTGCACACTTGACAGATATAAAGAACTACTAGTTTGTTTTTTGAAATATTTTAAAGAAGAGTATGGAAGTTATGAGATAAGCAAGTGGAGATATACCATAGATACCGAAGCTATGCAAGAAGTTAAAGCAATGTTATCAAATGTATTGGAGAACGAGTATGGTCTATTGATTAAAGAACAACACATATACAAGCATGATGTGAATCCTAACTATGATACCTCTTATATGATTCCGTTCATAATTCATCAAGCTATAAACCACAAGCCGTGGGAAAAAGCGAAAGTTATTGATGAACTGGGAGAGGCCGAAAATCCCACCAACGCTATTTTCTTTGGTGACAGAGGATTGTTAAACTGGGAAGGGTTGAAAAAGCCTTCATATTATTCGTATTACTTTTTAAGCCAATTAGGTGATGCCGTTGTTGCCCAGGGGGATGGTTATATAGTTACTTCTAAAGGTGAAGATTTTCAGGTCCTCTTATATACTTATAATGAAGATATAAATAAACTCCAAGGGCACAGGGATGTTACCGAAAGGAATATTTCATTGAACATAACTAACCTGTGGCGAGATTATCGTGTAATCAAATACGAAATTGACGAACAAGTAAGTAGCTGTTATGGTCAATGGAAAGCTATGGGTCAGCCTCATCTGTTAAAGGATGAGGAAATGGAACTTTTAAAACTAGCGTCTATGCCTAGGATTACCTTGAGTTTCAGGAAGAAGAAGCCTATACTGCACATGAATGTTAAAATCAAAGGTGGAGCGGTTTTAATACTTTTTAAAGCATAGGCGTTTTTTTCTTTTTTCAACAAAGTGCCTTTTTAACAATACCTTTAAATAGTACGTTTTATTCCCCAAATAAGTGAATGAAAAGGTTCTCACTGGTGGCGTATAATTAAGTAGTACCAATAAATAATAGCAACCAATATTAAACATAAGTCACTGGAGAGGATATTGTGGGATAAACAGTAAAGCTTTTGCCGAAGGCAAGGTAGAAAAGGTGCTTTTAAGATTTGCCTTCCCGGCAATTATTTCACTACTGGTTTCAGAATTATATAGCATGGTAGATACATTTTATGTGGGTAGGTGTGTAGGTGTAAAGGCCATTGGAGCATTGACCATTGCCTTCCCGATTCAAAGACTAATGGTGGCCATAGGACTTTGCATAGCTGTAGGGGCTTGTACCAATGTGGCAAGATACTTAGGTGAAAGTGACTATACAAATCTGAAGATTACGATAACTAATGCGGTTATGCTGACCGTAATTGTCATGGTCATAATACCGTTATTGGTATATATATTGCTGGAACCAATTTTAATGAACTTGGGTGCAAGTAGTGTTACCCTGCCCTTAGCCAAGACTTATACTTCAATAGTGCTACTGGGCGGAATCTTCCAATGTTTGACCTTTGTCATGTGTTACATCATAAATTCCTTGGGAAATCCAAGGATCACTTTATATGCCACATCACTCGGTGCGATTCTCAACATCATAATAGACAGTATTTTAGTGGCAAATTGTAACATGGGAATTAAAGGTGCGGCTATAGCTACGGTAGTGTCTCAGGCCACTGCCTGCCTCTTTGCAATATATAAGTTTTACCAGATTTCAAAATCCATCAATTTAAACTTTAATTTTAACTTTGACGGAAAGATTATAAAGTCCATATTAGCTATAGGTTTTACTACTTTTGTCATAGAAATTTCCGATGCCATTATCGCTGTTGTGCTGAACAACATACTTTTTATGCGGGGCGGAGATGGGGCCATAATCATATCAGGTACCATCACAAAAGTATCCATGTTCATGTATGTAAATATTATTGGAATAAGCTCGGCAATGCAGCCTATGGTTGCCTTCAACTATGGAGCTAAAAATTTTAAGCGGCTCAAAGAAACCATAAGGAAAACCATCAAAGTGGTGACATTGACTTCCCTATTTTTATGGGCTTTAATGATGATATATACTGAGCCGATAATAGGGAGTTTCGTGAAAGACCGAACATTACTTCAGGAATGCGTAGTTGCATATCGAATCATGATAAGCATTTTCCCTACAATTGGCCTATACTATATCGCCACTTATGTATATCAGGCCATGGGTGAAGCAAAAATGAGTTTTCTTTTATCCATATACAGGCAGATGGTGCTTTTCATTCCCATAGTCATACTTTTTGTAAAACGGTGGGGTGTTCTGGGAGCTTGGATGGCATATCCGGCAGTGGATGTGATTGCGGCCATTACAGGTTTGATATATATCGGACGGGTAAGGGAAGATATAAATGAATATTTGAAAAGAGTTAAATCTAGAAAACTTGTTATGGAATCTGAAGCATAAAGAAATAACCTGGATGAAGGTCCTTCATCCAGGTTATTTATATTTTTATCAAAGAGCAAATTAGTTAACCTCACTATGGTTAAACCACAGGGACCGTCCCTGTGGTTTACCTATAGTGGGCACCCTGGAGGAACGGGTCAAAGCCTGTGGAGTTGGGCCTTATAGATCTGCGGCATTTAAGATTAAACGACCCATAAAAGGCAACAAAAGTTTTGTAGATAATCGCAAAGTTACAGAT
>JAQWCA010000316.1 GCA_028706065.1 Tepidanaerobacteraceae bacterium | reverse complement strand
CCACAGTTGTTACAAAACATGGTCCTTTGAAGACTGATCATATCCTATTTATAGCTGCCGGAGCCTTCCATATTTCAAAACCTTCCGATCTAATACCCGAGTTGCAAGGCCGCTTTCCTATTCGTGCTGAGCTAAAAAGTTTGACTGCAGAGGAATTAAAAATGATTTTAACTGAACATAAAAATTCATTAATCAAGCAATATACTGCATTAATTGAAACAGAAGGTATAAAAATCCGTTTTTCCGAAGATGCTATTGATGAAATAGTAAAAGTGGCAGTATATGTCAATCAACAATCGGAAAACATAGGAGCAAGACGGCTTCATACCGTTATGGAAAAACTGCTTGAAGATATTTCCTTCAATGCACCAGAATTATCACAGGAACAAATAACTATCGATAGAGATTATGTTATTCTGAGATTGAAGGACATAGTTAAAGATAAAGATCTTAGCATGTATATTTTGTAAGAAGTGTAGTCAAACCCAATTTTTTTTCATGCCAATAAAAATTAGCAAAAAATATTAGGAGGAATTTAAATGAGTAACAGTCTTTTAGAAAAAACCAGGAGAATTAATAAACTTTTACAAAGGTCAGCAGGGTATCCCGTAGACTTTAGTGATGTATGCAAAACTCTTGGGGAAGTATTATCAGCAAATGCATATGTGGCTAGCCGCAAGGGCAAAGTACTAGGATTCTATTTATTGGAAGATTATGAATGTGACGCTGTAGAAGACGAAGTTTTAGAAGATAAAATGTTTCCAAAACAATATAATGACAAATTACTTGAGGTTCACGAAACTAAGTTCAATATAACTCATGATTCTTCGGAATATGTTTTCCTCAATGATTCCGAGTGTCCACATCCTGATAAGCTAACAACAATTGTTCCCATTAATGGTGGCGGTGAAAGACTTGGCACACTTGTATTAGCTAGATTTAAAGAGGAATTTACTGATGAAGATCTAGTATTGGCTGAATACAGTGCCACCGTTGTCGGAATGGAAATTCTCAGATCAAAGAGTGATGAGATAGAGGAAGAAGCAAGGAAAAAGGCTGTAGTTCAATTGGCCATCGGAACTCTTTCTTTTTCTGAATTGGAAGCCGTTGAGCATATTTTTGAAGAATTAGACGGTAGTGAGGGGCTTTTGGTTGCCAGTAAAATAGCCGACAGAGTTGGAATTACACGCTCTGTAATTGTAAACGCTCTAAGAAAATTTGAAAGTGCCGGAGTTATTGAATCTCGTTCCCTTGGAATGAAGGGCACTTACATAAAAATATTAAATGATAAACTGTTAGAAGAACTGAAAAAGGTAAGAGCATAAATATAAAAAATAAGCAGTAAAGATATGCTCCCTTTGTAATAGACAGTTAAAAAAATAAAACTGTTTACTACAAGGGGGCATATTTTTTTATATTTAAAGAAGGATTTTGTTATTTTTGGTCTAATATATAGGTAAAATGTAGCAATACGATTTATGATAGACTTTTTTATATAAATAATAGGGAAAAATAGAAAAATATACCTTTTTATTCAAATAATAAAGAAGGATTTTGCCGACTTTTGTCTAAATATATATCTATGTACAAACAATATATTCCATATATGTAATACTTTTTATATAAGACTATTAAACCCATCACATAGCGTAAAACCTATATATTCTTAAAAATCAGGGGAGTAAAGCTAAAATTTGGCATAAAACCGTTATAACAGCATTTTTCGATACATACAAATTGTGATAAAATTTAAACAAATTAGTCGCAAGTTAACTACTATTGGAGAATTTGTCAAAATAGCTTTCAAACGACAAGGGCAAACCCGTAGAAATGCGGGGACGCAAAGCTAAAGGGCCTTCGTAAGATGGTAGCCAGTTACCGAAAGGGGAAGTTTATTTTGTTTAAGAGAAGCCTTAGATTCATTTTTATTACTGATGTTTAAAAAACAATTTTAGTAAATTGTTAATAAAGAAGGTGGGAAGCTTGATGGATATATTTAACAATATAAACCTAATGGAAGGTTTACTGGATGTAAAACTTAAAAGACATGAACTTTTATCTAATAATTTAGCAAATGTTGATACACCTGGCTATAAAAGATCTGACATAACTTTTGAAAGTATATTAAGAGATAATTTAAACAAAAGTAATATTCCCATGACCGTTACCAACAATAGACATATAAGAACAAGAAAGCTACTAAAAGATATCCAACCGAAAGTATATAGTCAAGAAGATAGAAGTTTAAGAAATGATGAAAACAATGTTGATATGGATAAGGAAATGGTTGAGTTGATTAAAAATACACTTTCTTACAATATTATATCGGATCAAATACAAAAAAACTTTAGAATTCTCCAAACGGCTATAAGTGAAGGGAGGAAATAGAATATGGGTTTTTTTAATTCGATGGATGTAAGTGCTTCCGGTTTAACAGCACAAAGACTTAGACTTGATATAATTTCAAACAACATTGCCAATGTAAATACCACCCGAACCGAAGGAGGGGGTCCCTTTCAAAGAGAAAGGGTTATTTTACAGGAGCATATGAACAAAAAAAATTTTAGCGATTATCTAGAAGATAAGACATTTGGTGGAGTAAAAGCGGTTGCAATAGAAAAAGACCCAACTCCTTTCAAGGTATCTTATGATCCGACTCATCCAGATGCTGATCCGGCCGGATATGTCATGATGCCTAACGTCAACATCGTTACTGAAATGGTAGATATGGTATCTGCTGCTAGGAGTTAT
>JAQWCA010000315.1 GCA_028706065.1 Tepidanaerobacteraceae bacterium | reverse complement strand
TATCGTTGTAGCAACACCGGGTATTTTTGCGCTGAATTGAATAATTTCGTCAGCCTCGCGGGCAGTTAAAAAATCCTTCCACAATATACTTCGCCCCAAGTATATTAGGGCACCGTTGTTTAAAACCAATGGAGTTTCGGAATCAAGACCCAGAGCCCCCATTACATTTTTTACACCATCACGATGCCTCCCGGTTACCAAAGCAATTCTTATACCACGATTTATTGCACTTTTAATGAATTTTTCGTTGGCAGTTGAAATGTTGTTATTCGCATCTACCACCGTGCCATCAATATCAAGGGCAATTAACCTTATTGCCATTAGACATCACCTCATATAAACATTGTTTCCATTACTTATTTATTTAGATGTATTTGTCAATTTTCCTTCTTTTAGGTGTGAAAACTGAGCTTTTAATGATTTCGGTGTGGACTTGATGTCCACAAAAGACCGTTACTGCCTGTCTTCTTAAGGCATATGACAGTAAAAATTATGAGGAGACCATTGAAACCTTCGGTACACAGAATCAACTTGCTATAATTACCTTTTACATCCAAACAAATATTAATCCCTCTCCCCCCAGTATTATCGGGAGAGAGGGATTCTTTTAACAGTATTAAATTCCAAGTTAAATTTGACCGGTAAGTTTAAGCACGGCTTGGGCAATGATTGCAGAACATATATAAGTGCCTACAAAGACGAAAATAGCCACTACTATAATCTTTAACCCACTTTTCTTAAAGGTGTCGAGGTCCTTTCCCATGGAAATACCGGCATAACCTAAAATTGGTGTTGTAAGTGCTAAAAAGTTTACTTTGGATGTGAGTTCCGCAATTTTCTCTCCTAAGGGAAACCATGGCATAGTAAGAATGATACCTAAAAGAGATACATAAACTACAGCAGGCAACTTCCCAGGCATTATCTTGGTTATCCACAATCCAACTACTACTATCAAAAAGAGAATTAACATTCCGGGGAAGGCTGTAACCGGATCTATTTTGTACCCGACAAAGTTCCCTACTAAAATGAGAATAGCAACTATAACTGTAATTACTATAGGATCTTTGAATGAAAGCTTCATTATTTTACGACCTCCTCCATACGATTTCCTATTATCTTCCTGTATAGCCATTCACACATGGGTAAAGCAATGAAGAGCGACATGTAAACCCCATCAGCACCGGAAGCTAAATTACTGGCGGCACCCAGTGCTGTAATTTCTTCGGCCATAGCCGGAAAAATCTCTGTAAGGGCACCAACAGCAGCACTCATCATGCTAGCACTTCCAACACCACTAGCCATGGCTAATGCATATGGATGCAAGGGTAAAGACGTTGCTGCAAATCCCGCAAAAAGTCCAAAAAATATCGACCCAAATACTGTTCCTGCCATATAAACACCCATAACGCCTCTGCCTTCAGCAGAATCAAGACCATACATATCGGAAATAATTGCAATATTCGGCTCTCGGGCTATGGAAAAGGTAGCACCAATGGCTTCTCGCCTAAGACCCAATAGTAGAGCAAAGGGTAGACCCAGGAACACAGTGCCGATATTACCAAATTCTTGTAGTATAAGTGCAGGCCCGGATTTTATAATAAGAGGCAAGGTTGGCCCGATGTTAGTCCCGTATTTTGCCATCAGTAGTAGGACTGAAACTGTGATCAAAGGCTCTGCAGCCTTCATATCTTCCATATTTACTATTTTTAAGAATTTAGGACCAGTCAGTATTCCCATTAAAAGTGCATATAACATTGGTAGTAGTACAAGAGTTCCAGGACCTAATTTATAGCTTTTGATTCCAATGAGTTCCGCCAACACCACAAGGACCAGCACAATGAGGTGTAGCTTAAGGTATCGTCTTTCTTCTGACATTTGTTTTTCCCCCTTTGTTTTATTTATTTTATTAGCTCATCCCAAAATTTGAGATAGCTGTCTTTTGTAAACTCGGGTTTGAAGTTTGATTTTATCTCCTTGGCGGATTTTGCACCATCAAACAGCAAATCTACAACCGTCATAGCCATGGCCTTGGCTGGGATAATATACACCATTTCAGGGTCAACCACTTTGAAGTCCTTGCTATGTGCATTACCTAAAAATCCCCCTGTTGTAGGATGAAGGACAGGCATGATGGCACTCAAATCCCCGGCATCGGTAGACCCAGTCAAGTCTACTCCCTCTATTACATTTTGCATTTCTATAAACCTTCCGACATTTTCACCAAAGTAAAGATTCATAGGCCTGTTTGGGTTAAGTGGTAGGTATCCGGGAATTTCATTTATTTCTACTTCAGCTCCTACGGCATATGCACCGGATTTTAGAGCTCTGTTCACTTTTTCGTTGGCATTTACAACTGCATCTATAGTCTTCCCTCGAACATAAGTCTCCACTCTCACATCGGCAGGCACAATATTTACTAAGTCTCCACCCTTTGTTATTATAGGATGCACCTTGACCTGATCTTCATCTCTAAAAGTCTCTCTTTGAACATGTATTGCCATAAGTCCCAGCATGGCAGCATTTAACGCGTTTATACCTTCATGAGGAGCCGCTCCGGAATGGGCCTCTTTACCTTTGTATCTCACGGTTTTTCCTATGAAACCCGTGCTCCCACAGGATACAAATGCCTTTCTTTCACCTACACCTGCATGGGAGTGAACCATCATACTCATATCTATATCATCGAAGGCACCAATCCTTATGAACTCTTGTTTACCGCCAAAAAATCTAATTTTACCCTCATCTCTAAGCCTCTCCCGA
>JAQWCA010000040.1 GCA_028706065.1 Tepidanaerobacteraceae bacterium | reverse complement strand
ACCGTCTTGAACCGAATTAGCAGCTGGGGTGTGAGTTTATGAGTATTGTGAAACTTGATATTTATTATATTTCCCTGCTGTATAATACTGTTTATCCTGAGTTTGCTTGCTACAACCTTTATGCGGGATATCATAATGAGATTTCTGGTGGGTTCTGGAATATCACCGAAACGGTCCTCCACTTGTTCCTCAAGATCATCCGCTTCCTCTACGGTTTCCACCGATGCGATGCGACGATAGATCTCCATCTTTTGGGCAGCATTATTTATATATTTATCTGAAATATAAGCACTGATATCAAGTTCTAAGACAGGTTGCAATTCCACTTCTTCCTTTTCGCCTTTCAGCTCCTTTACTGCCGCTGCCAGTAACTTTGTATAAAGATCATACCCCACTGCCAACATATGACCATGTTGCTCAGTGCCCAAAACATTGCCTGACCCGCGTATTTCCAAATCTCTTAGAGCTATTTTAAAACCTGATCCGAATTCAGTAAATTCCCGAATGGCAGAAAGCCGTTTTTCTGCAGCTTCACTTAACACCTTGTCTTTATTGTAGGTTAAGTATGCGAAAGCCTGGCGACTGGACCGGCCTACTCGCCCCCGCAGCTGATAGAGTTGAGATAGACCCAACTTGTCAGCCGAAGTGACAATCAATGTATTGACATTCGGTATATCAAGCCCCGTTTCAATAATTGTAGTACACACAAGTACATCAAAATCATGATCATAAAAACCCAACATCACTTCTTCCAGTTCATCCTCATTCATCTGCCCATGTGCTACAACAATTCGTGCTTCAGGAATAAGCTGTTTTAGAATCTGCGCTTGCTCATGAATAGACTGCACTCGATTATGAACGTAATAGACCTGCCCACCGCGAGAAAGCTCCTGAATAATAGCATCTCGAATTAGAGACTCATTGTGTTCTACCACATAAGTCTGAATTGGAAACCGATCTTCAGGAGGTGTCTCTATAAGACTCATATCCCTTACACCACTCATGGCCATGTGTAAAGTTCTGGGGATTGGAGTTGCTGTAAGAGTTAGCACATCAACATTTTTCTTGAGTTGTTTTATCTTTTCCTTATGAGACACTCCAAAACGCTGTTCTTCATCGACTACCAAGAGTCCCAAATCCTTAAATTTCACGTCTTTTTGCAGTAACCTGTGAGTTCCGATGATTATGTCGATTTCTCCGGTTTTAAGCTTCGTTATAATATGCCTTTGTTCAACCGGTGATTTAAATCGACTTATAGCTTCAACTTTTACAGGAAAGGGCCCAAATCGCTCTGAGAACGTATGAAAATGCTGTTCGGCTAAGATAGTGGTAGGGACAAGCACAGCTACTTGTTTACCATCCATTACAGCTTTAAAAGCTGCCCGCATGGCGACTTCTGTCTTACCATAACCTACATCACCGCAAAGCAGTCGATCCATTGGCCGGGATCTTTCCATATCCCTTTTTACTTCTTCTATGGCCGCCAACTGATCAGGTGTTTCCTCATAGGGAAACATATCCTGAAATTCTTTTTGCCAAGGAGAGTCACCGGAAAATGCATAACCTCTAATAGATTCTCTGGCCGCATATAATTTTATCAATTCCTCGGCCATTTGTTTTACCGAATCTTTAGCCTTACTTTTAACCTTATTCCATTCATTGCCGCCTAGTTTATGAAGTTTTGGTGCCGTCTCATTATCAGCACCAACGTATTTTTGAATTAAATCTACTTGGTTTGTGGGAACATAAAGTTTATCTCCACCGGCATACATCAACCCAAAATAATCTTTGATAAAGCCTCCGACTTCCAGTGACTCCACGCCTAGGTATTTGCCAATACCGTGGGTTATATGAACTACATAATCTCCTACATGAAGTTCTTGATAATCAGTTATCTTTGTGCCTTTTGCCTTTGGTCTATGCCTAATACGCTGCTTTTTGGGCCTTCCGTAAATCTCCATATCGGAAAAAATTGCAAGCCTTATTTCAGGATTGTCAAAACCCCGTTCCAATGATCCGGGCATAACCATTACTTGACCGGACTGTATAGATAGGCCTTGATTAGTGTAGTTATACACCTCAATGCCTTTTTCCCTTAAATTCCGAACTAAGTTCTCACCTCGTTCTATTGTACCGGAAAGAATAATTATCTTATATTCTCTGCGTTTGAGCCTTGAAACTTCCTCTACTAAAAGATCCAACTTTCCGTAAAGAGGAGTCATGGACCGAAACTGAAAAGAATATAATTCGTGAGGTTCAAACTCCGGATGTATTTTAGGCAGTATGGAAAAATAGACTATTCTCTGCTTTTTCAGCCTTTCCAGTATTTCAAAGGGGCTGTAATAAATATTGGCCTGAGATGCCAGTATCTCTCCCCTTTCAAGCAAACCTTTGTAAGTTTCTTCTGTCTCAAAAGCTGCGTTTTTCTGAGCTTCTTTAATCCTGCCTGGTTCTACCAATATTGGTATAAATCGGTTATGGAAATAGTCCATGATAGTAGAAAGAGACGGATAAAGGTGAGATATATAAAGCTCTGCCGCTTCAAAAAATAAGCCGGCGGATAATTTCTCTATGTGAGCTTGAACTTTATCTGAAAGATGTTCTGAAAGCTCTACATGGCCCAGGGTGCCTAGCACCTCCTGTCGCTGTTTTAATTCCTTAGCTATAACTATAGATGCCGCTTTTGCAGTGTCATCATCATAGACAACTTCCCGAGCCGGGCCCACGAAAACTTCGTCAAGTTTATTGATTGAACGCTGATCTTCCGGAAGAAATTCACGAATGGAGTCAACTTCTTCGTCAAAAAACTCTAGGCGATACGGATATTCCTGAGTAAGAGAATAAATATCCAGGATTGCACCTCGAACAGCAAACTGCCCCCGCCCTTCTATCATCTCTACCCGTTCATAACCCATGGCAGACAGTTTAGACACAATCTCAACCATTGGAATTGTGTCACCGACTTTAAATTTAATTGTGAACTTCTTCACAACCTCCGGTGCCACCGTCTTTGACAACAGTGCCCGAACGGGGGCCACAACTACCATAGGTTTTCTCAAAAGTAATTTTTCCATTACCTTTAGCCGCTGAGCCGTTAGTTCCAAGCTCCGAGCAGCGGTTTCATAAGGCAATACAGAACTGGCGGGAAAAACAGCGACTACATCCGGACTTAAAAAAAATGACAGATCTTCAGCAAGTTTTTTTGCCTCTAACGAATCGGCAGTAACTACCAAAACCTGTGAGAATACTTGACTTTTTAAAGCCGCTATAAGGTATGCCCGTTGGGAATCCGAAATCCCATAGGCAAATAGATTTGACTTGCCCCGCGCCAAGTCTTTTAAAAGTTTTTGAAATTCAAATATTTCTTCAGTGGTTTTTAAAAGCTGTTTCATTAATATACTCCTGTTTAAATAGAAATGATAATTTTCAGACAAATGCCAAAAAGCCCTCTCTGGGTCAAGGGCTAACCATAATTATTATACCCTAACTAGGGAACTATATCAATAAAGAAAAAGATTCGAAATGTCATTTCATTTTCATATCTTAGCATTGCTTTTTCAAACTCATAACCGTATAATTCCAAACTATATGGACTACGATGGCTATCGACACTCCAAGAAGACGATTGCCAAGGTGATATATAAAATATTGGGTTATCGCACCAAATGCACTATGGCTCGCAAAGCTGGCAAAGCCTGCCCAGTAAGCCATTTTGCCGCGGTTTTCCCACATATCATAAAAGGCTTCCACCACTCCAAAGGTTATATGAGATAAGATAATTCCACCACCCAATGCCAATGCAAAACCCGTTTTAAAAGCCTCTTCAGATATAGGAGCCCAATAGACTATGGCCTCTTCTCCGAAGTTTTTCAAGGCTTTACTGTTAATATAATAGGAAAACAAAGCGGCAAGCAAACCCGAGGCCAAAGAAAAGATAATCCGGTCACCGAAAAGTTTAGATATTAATATCATCTCCTTGATTTAGTGGAAGCAAAACCAACAGTATTACCCGACGACCTTGTGTGTAATCTTACGGATTAACAAGTATTTTTTCGGTAGAAAATCCTGTTATTATCCTCAATTCTTGAAAAATCGGATTCCTGTTCCAAAATGCGATCAACTGTGTCTATGTCAAATACTTTATTTTGAATTTCTTTACAATTATCTTCATCAGTAGAGGTTTTACGTTTTAAACCACCGTAAACCATGTTTATCCATCTAATTACAACTGCTTCGTAAATTTCCGAAAGGAGAGCTCGTTGATTTTTAGATAAAAAGTCTCTGGCGCTTTCTATAATCATTTCCCTTATGTTAAGATATTCTTCAAAATCATTACAATTTGTTTGATTATAATGCACAGCTTTTGGTTTTCGAAAGTTTAAAATTAGATCTCGCTTTAAAGCTTTACCGGACCAGGATTGGACAAAAGAATGCCCTACAGGGTTTTGAGGAACTACATTTATTATTTCAAAACCTGCTATTTGACATGCCTTCAAAAGAGCCTCCCATATTCTGGTGTCTCGGTTATTGAAAGTTACGGAAAGCCATCGACCTGGCTTCATCACTCGATAAACTTCGCGAAAAACCTCAGTAAGCATAGTTTCAAAGCTATCATACTGTTTTCCCTGGAAATCATTGACTATTACTTCATTATCTATGAATCCATGGCTCATATCAAGCCAAGACCTCCATAGATATGTAAGTTCAAAATACTGGATACTACCACCATAAGGTGGATCAGTAAAACAATAATCTATACTCTCATCAGGGATATTTGAAAGATCCTGAGCTGGCCCATTGGAAATCATAAAAGTCCCCCCCGAGGAAAACCCATCGAAACTTTCTACCGGATTAAAATAATCATCAATGAGTCGGTTGGTTTCTTGCTTGCCCTGATACACGCCCCAATGCCAATTCACCCGATTTTCAAATCTCTCCCATACATTTTCCTCGATCCAATCTCCCATACAATAATAAGAATTGGCTGACATAGGTCTCAAAGCTTCACTCTTGAGCTTGCTAACATGGAGAAGTGTGTTGGAAAAGGCCATGAGCATAAGTTCTTTTATACTCACATCGGAAATCTTTTGTATTTCATTATGTAGTAATGAAAGTGCAATTAGGTTGCGGCGGGTAAAAAGCTGATCTACTCTATTTATGTCAACATTTTTTAGCCGCATAATCTCCCGGCCGTCAGGAAATGTATTTTGGGGAAACCAATAGGGTATATCACATCTTTCGACAGTTGCTATAAATGCTTTCTCTTCAGGTGTCAGATACCTTCGTATATGACCGCTTCGACCGTGACCGTTACTGCACCGTGCTTCCACAATCCAGCGATTTTCTAGGGAAGGTCCCCGAACTAGATGTTTTATATAAAGCGGTGCCCCACACTCAGGACAAGGCTCTATCAATCTATACATATCCACGATCGTGCTTCGAAGTTTATTTTTAATGTTTATAAACTCTTTATCAAACCTCTTTAAATCAATAGGTGAACTGCATATATTTCGAGCAATGAAGGTAGCCATGGGATTTAAATCATTGAGCACTGTTTTTCTTCGATGAATCAATGCTTCACAGCCCACTACCCCGCTGCCGCAAAAGGGATCCATCACTATTTCCCCTTCTTGGGTAAAGTGCTCTATGTATTCAGCTACTACATACCAAGGTTTTGCTGCCCAGTACTTGTGCATCTTGTATCGGGCACAATCCTTTTTAGGAGTAACGGCATAGTTTATGGGTTTGTCGATACGCATGGCTCCACCTCCATCATAAAAAACGGGGTCAGGCTTGACAAATTGACATTTTGAGCTCCTTATATTCATTCTCTATATCATTATAATTAATTCTCGACAATATTTTGGTAATGCCCGATGGTGTTATGGAGAATAATGTAGCGAGCTCTTTATTGCTTATGTCAGTGATATCCTTGCTAAGCAGTAACACAATGGCTCTCCTTTTTCTTTCTTCTTTTGATAGTCTTGTCTTTGTTAACTCCTGAAAACTAACTTTATAATATTCCACCACCTTTTCCCAGTATAAATCATCTGCGATCATCGGATTGTTGGTTTCAAAATGTGCTCTTTCCATTGGTTCATCTAGCGCATATCCAATGTCACCCAGTTGGTCTGATAATTCCATAAAACTCAGATACTTTCTGACTGCATCTTCACTTTTATTTGAAAATAATGATAAAATAAAATCTGTATCTGTCAATTCCGATCGCCCAATATATTCCTTATGGCTGCTCCATTTATAACCTATAGTTTTTGAAGCATTAGCTTTTATAGGGTTCTGATGGATATATCGAATCAATTCAAGGAGGTAATTATCTCTATCACATAAAATTGATTTATATCTTTGTTCAAAAACATGACCTGTTCTGTCATGTTTTTTATTATATTTTTGTGTGTAAACCTGCTGTATCCCCTGCATGATTTTCGAGAGTTTCGTATTCCTAACCTCAATTAATAAATGTGCATGATTATCCATAATACAGTAAGCATAGATTAAAAACAAATATTTCTTCTTATATCTTTTTATGATATCCTTATACATTTTTTTATCTTCATCTTTTTCAAAAACATAGGCTTTGTTGTTTCCCCTTACAATAACATGATACAAAGCACCTTCATAGTGAATTCTGGGTTTCCTTGCCATGCTCTCACTTCCACTTTTTTCTTAATTCTATCTTTGTTTTTGTCAATTTGTCAAGCCTGACCCCGGTTCGAATCGGTAATGCCCTGTAATTGGATGCGAATTGGAATACCTTATCAATGCATCTTCTTCTCTAATAGGCTGACCAGCGTTGTGGATAATATAAGCCACTCCAACACGATTTCGTTTGTCCGATACAATAGCAATATGTGTATAGTTTTCGCCAAATATAACGACATCTCCAGGCTGCCATTCGTCGATTTCATAGGGATCCAAGCTATATGAAGCCGCATTATTATCAAAGAAAACCTTCAGATTGGGCACTCTCCTAAAGTCAATATTTTTATCCGGCTTTCCCTCGACCCTCGGATACAACAAAACATTTCCCCCAATATGCTCATCCACCATATCTTTAAGTGAATATCCGGCATTTCGAAAAGCCCGCCATATGACATCAGTGCAAACACCCTCGTTTTCAGGTGGATATCCTCCCGCATAATAAACACTTTTATATTTTGGCTTATTTACTGCATCTTTTCTGGCACCAAGTAAAATATCGGTATAGTCGTCAATACCATTGGCGTTAAAGTCTATTGGGCTTTTTATGGTTTCAATACCGAAATCCCTTGCAGTATATACCCTTCGAGGAACCATGTTAAAATACGAAAGGGCAAAATATACTCCAGTCAGAATAACTGCAAATAAAAAAAACACTCTTTTTCTTAGTATTATTGACATGTAAATTCCACCTTGAGTGATTTGTTTTTGTCAATTTGTCAATTTGTCAAGCCTGACCCCGTAATGTGGTGGGGATAAGGAAGAACCAGGGAGCTGTAAGAATTCCCATGATGAGGCCAAGACCGTGAGCCTCAGCGGTATTGAGATTAAGTCTCTTACCCATACTTCGGTGGTAAAGGTAAATTAAAATGCCTACCGGCAAAATCACTAATACATGAAGCAAACCGCTGATAAAATTAGACCAGACATAATACGTGTCTATGTATTGATCAAAAGGGGCTGTCTCCAGCAAGCCAATCATAGCAACACCCCCTAGAAAATCAGCAAAATACCCAAAAATTGCCGCCTTAAAGGAATATCTAAAAACCGCTCTGCTGTCTATCTGTGGCAGGTTGGTTCTTTCACTGCCGGGAGCTCTGAAACAATATATCTTAAGGTTATTAAACTTTTTATGCTTTTTAAGATATATCCATACGATGATAGCATCAATTGCAAACTTCACAGCAAAAGCCCGCGGGATAAGTGTAGGAATAAAGGGAAATACCCATAATGGAAATATGAGATTGTAAAGGAGAATCTCGCTTTTTGATGAACTGTTGTCAGAATTATTTTTTGTAAATATAGCCATGGGTGGTCCCTCCATTTATACTTGTTTCTTAAATAAGACTATGCGATTAGTATTGGTACCTGAAATATTGTTATCTATACCCCATATGTTTGATGTCTTTGTAAATTCCTGTAAATTAATTAAAATACCTTCACAATTAAATCCTGCTCGTAGACCAAGGGGGACTATGTATTCATCTAGTCTGATGGAACCTCTCCTCACTTCTCCTACTTCAAAGGCTACCCATCCGTCTTTTTTTGTAATTCTAAAAAGCTCGTCAAAGACTTTCTGCATAATTTGGGACCATTTTTCGACACTACCGGTCATGCTTATTTTTTTCGACACTTCATCGACATCAATCGAATTGAACCAGCACCGAAGCCAGTTATCCTGAGAATACTGGACTATATCTAAAAAGGGTGGTGATGTAACGGTTAGCTTCACAGAATCTGAAGGTATTTTTAGAGTTTCTCTAGCATCCTCAGTTAAAAACACAGCGGTTTTCCCGGCATTGTAAAGATTTTCTCTTTGCCGCTCGGTTATTTTTTTTATAAGACTTTTAGTTTTTTTAAGAATTAATTTGTGGGTATTTCTGTACTCCGGTGTTTGACCGCGCCTTTCATTTATCTTTATTTGACGTTCAGGACTGGTGGCCTGGTTGGGAGGCAAGGTGTAAACCGAAAAAAAACCCTTAGAATGGCCGGTTAATCTATTGGTAGCCACCATTCTTATCCATTTATCCAAAGGATCTTCCATCCCTGCTTGCTTCCTCTCTAAAAGGTAATCCTTCAATGACACGATTTCAGCCTCGGTATCGGGATGATAAAACATAGATATATCTATATCTGCCCGAGCCTCAATATCAATAGGTATTTCCCCCAACCTCTCCTCAACTTCTTTTAACTCAGGCACAAAAAATCTAGGATAACATAAAATCTCACTTAAGGGATTGATGTCATTGGCAATAACTTTGCGGCCCAAAAGACCTGCCTCAACAACGGTGGTACCCCGGCCGCTGAAAGGATCATAGACCGTATCACCCTCAACGGTTAAAAAATTTATAAAAAACCGGGGAAGCTGAGGTTTAAAACAAGCCCTATAAGAAACCTCATGTATTGGTAGAGCTTGCCGCTGTTTAGAAGTCCAAAATTCATTGATATATTTTATCACCTTTGTTCCTTGGATATCTACATCCTGTATTTGAGTTTTGCCATCTTCTTCTGCGTTAGATGGATCTAAACAAAAATTCTCTAAATACTGTCCTAATTTTTTAGCATTATATTCTGCCACAGGTATACCTCCATAAAATATTAAGTCATTCGCATCTGACAATCTACTTTCGACAAAAAGAGGCAATTCTCCTTCCAGAGATTTTACCCTATGTGATAATATTGTAGCTTGAAAAAATCAAATACTATATAATTATTTTTAGCACCTATATAAAAAATGCCCTTCAAAGGGCACAGGCCAATCAATTAGAACCAAATTATTGTAGAGGGGTAATAAAATGCACTCTTTCAAGCTAATCCTATGGTTACTGGTTTTATACAATATCCTTGCCTTCATATTAATAGGCATAGATAAATATAAATCAAAACACAATCAATGGAGAATAAGGGAAAAAACCTTCTTTGTAATTGCAGCATTTGGCGGCTGCCTAGGGGTACTTATCGGTATGTATTTTTTTCGGCATAAGACCCGACATACAAATTTCGTATTAGGTATACCCATAATACTGATACTTCAAATTGCAGTGATTTACTACTTTTTTGCATAGTCATACTTATCTTTCTGAAAGTACCGCACTGCACTGAAATTTTGACACTGTTTTATAAATATCATATTGACAATTAGACATCCTTCAAATAAGATATATTATAATGTTATATATCTTATTGTCGATTTTATATACTTTTTTCATTTCGAGGATGTTTGTAAATTTTAAATTTGTAGGTTTTGTATTGGGGTACAAAATGTAGGTTATATGATAAGGTCCTATTAAATTCATTATTCAGCAGCATTTCGGAGGTGGCTTATTTGTTAAAAGTACTAGGTCTTGGCGATAATGTTTGCGACAAATATCTCCACTCGGGATATATGTACCCCGGAGGACAGGCATTAAACTTTGCAGTCTACGCAAAACTTCTGGGGGTTGACGCATCCTATATGGGCGTTTTTGGTACGGACGAGGTTGCAAAGCACGTTATTGCAACACTGGATGAACTGAAAGTTGAACACTCCCGTTGCCGCCAATACGAGGGCGAAAATGGCTATGCGGTGGTGAACCTCGTGGAAGGTGATCGTGTGTTTGTCACAAGCAACAAAGGCGGTGTTGCAAAGGAGCATCCAATCGTACTCAACTGTGAGGATAAATGCTATCTCAGCGGCTTTGATCTTATTCACACTAGCAACAACAGCCACTTTGACTCGCAGCTTGCAGCTGCAGCCCAGCTAGGGGTGCCTATTTCCTATGATTTCTCAGGCCAATGGGATGACCCCGAAAAGACCGCCGAAATCTGCAAATACATTGACTTCGGTTTTCTTTCCTGTGGCTCCCTCCCCTCTGAAGAGGTGCACACCGTCTGTCGTAAACTCCATCAGCAGGGTTGCAAGATCGTAGTCGCCACATGTGGCAGTCGGGGAGCAATTCTATACGACGGAATTCGTTTTTTCACTCAACCACCAGAGCTTGTTAAAGCTATTGATACACTAGGTGCGGGGGATTCATTTGCAACAAGCTTCCTGCTTTCTTTTACTCAAACGAAAAAATCCCATACAGAGCGGATGCACACTGACCGCATGTTCTTTGAAGAGGCAGTTCAAACCGCCCTCCGGAGAGCTGCATCTTTTGCGGCTAAAACATGCCTAATAAACGGTGCCTTCGGTATGGGCAAGAAATTTGCATAAAATCATACATCCCGCTGAGCTGTTAAAACGAATAATATTATTCGTTTTAACAGCTTTTTTTCTTCATATTTCGCCCTTTATTCATGATTTGTTTCTCTGCTATACAGAAAATTTTAGCTTCTCATGATCAATTATACTTCAAAATCCAGTTGTGTAGTTGAGTTGTTAAACGTATTTTGTTATTTGACTTTGACGAACATTATGCTCTTTTGCTAACTGCCTTTGTCTTTTCCTGCTTTAAGATAATCTTTGCTCAAAACAAACCTTCATTCTTCGTTCTATAAAAAATATGCCCCCCTAGCATAAACAGTTTTATTATTTTAACTGTCTAATAGTAAGGGGAGCATATCAACCTACTTAAATATTATTTTGCACTTCGTTTTATTATTCCTTTAACTACCATATTGTAACACATAGCCGTTACTTGGCATTTGATTTGTACATTAATATTCAAACTGCCACATATATCTGCGTTCATCCATTGATCTGCCGCGCAGCTCTGCCATCGTAGAGACGATAAAGCGCTCAATCGGGATCATGATCGATGATGCAAAGTATTCCACAACATT
>JAQWCA010000314.1 GCA_028706065.1 Tepidanaerobacteraceae bacterium | reverse complement strand
TATCTGCCGCCTCGCCTTTTGTAACCCACTTATCTATTTCGCTAATTTTGAACTTCCACAATTTACCGACTTTGTGGGCAGGCATCTGCTTGGTAGAAATCCATCTATAAATCGTATCTTTACTGACGCCCAAGTGTTCAGCAATTTCTTCAAGGGATGACCATTTTTCCGTAGTTGTATAATCCATTTAAGCAACCTTCCCTTCGAGAACTTACTGCTTACATTGTATCAAATATTTTCCAATATGTATAGGTTTTACTTGGGTTTGATATGTATTCGACGACATTATTCGTTTTGCAATTCTGCAAAAAAGAAACCCCCCGGCCCCTTAAGAGCTTGATTGCTCCCAAGGTTTGCTGGGGGTAAAGAAAAAGCCCCGTGAGTGAGAGAGCAAATGTATTCACTTTCCCACGGAGTTTTAAGTTCTCTCCTTCGGTTGCTGATGGGTTAGGTCAGCTTTGGGAAGGAGTGTGTAGTATTGGGCTGGATTTACATTAGATTTTCCCGCAACTATTAGCTTGCCCTTTTTTCAATGGCAATGTCATTTTTTAATCCCGCCGTAGTAAGACACCCATGTCTGTTACCCTTCTTCACTACCCTCATCCATATAAACTCCTTCTTCAGTCTGAATTGCTTCCCTGGGGATGGATTTATTCATAGCTTTTTCGATTCTCTGCAGTATTTTTTCCTTGCGGTCAATGAAAAAGCATTCAAAGTCATCAGCATACAGCAATTCAGGTGAGAGCACATGGGATTTTAAGATATTTTGAAACTCGTCATCGCTTACTTCAGCATGTTTTTGTATTCTCACCAAATATTTACTTGGAGCCTCACCACTTACTATACGATTAGTACGACTTGATAGAGGGGTTTTATTAATTATACAGTTATAATCGTCTTTGCTTATGCCATTCTTTAAACACCAAGCTACAGGGAAAATATGGTGAATGTCAATTGACTCAGAAAAATAGGTGCTGAAATCAATCTTTGTAGCCGAAAGCCAATCTTTGGTTTCATCATCCATAAGCAATGCATAAATCCCTTTATAAGCGGCACTATTCCTAGTTCGTAGAGTATGCAGCCGAGATGGAGAAAAATTCGCATCATAAATAGTTTTGGGTTTGGGTCCGTTGTTTTTAATCCAATCGATTACCTGAGGTAAGTCCAGCGCATAACGGGTTTCGTTAGCTGAACCATAGAGCTCCCCAAAAACTCCGCACCAGAACCACTGCATTAGTTTCTTTTTATTGCTTATATTGTCAATTTTATCACCTAAAACAGCTAGGATTGCGGACATCGGTATTAATTGAGTATTGTATGGTAAGTCTCGGGCGGTATAGATGTGGTTTTCAAAAAGTATTTTTGAAGCTTTGATAAAACCTTGCACAACCGGGTCTCTATATTTTTGATAATCCTGAAGGGATAGATCAAGCATATCTTTTCGTTTACAGCTAACGGCCGGCAGTTCTTCGTCAGGAATATTTTGTTTTGCTCGATTCAATTTATCGTTGTAAGTAGCCAGCAGAGTAATGGCTTGTATAATATCAGTGCTGCTGACTCTAGAAAGTAACTTATAGTTATTAAACTCCTCTTTTATCTTCTGCCAATCCGTTTTTAGGTCAAACTCATCAGCAGCAAAGGTTGCCGTTAATAATTCAAAAACATTTAGAGACACTCCGCCAGTATTAACCTTTTCAAAAACCTGGCAAACTGCTTCCTTAGGATTTTCTTTTTTCATAATAATTACTGGAAGCATATATTTGTTGAAACTATTGACGATCCTGTCTTCAAACTTGTCCCAAAACATAGATTTCTCGCTGTTGTGCTGCCAATACTCATTAAACCCACGCCTCCAAGTGCTGTAATCATCGATCATGCAAACCGGATACATAAGGTTCTTATATTCAGATTCTTTCTTAGATAAATCAAGTACGATGCGTCGCCCAAAATCCTCTGTAATCTGTTTCTTCTCATTGAGAGATATGATAGCCTCTTCAAGATCACTACTCACATCCATGGCTTTAACCATATCAATATAGTACCAACGTTTGATTTCATAGTTTTTTTCATTTCTAGTGGTGACTATCTCATTAGTTACAATTGTTTGGTAAAGTGAAGTAATCCGCTGCTGTCCGTCAAGGATAAGTAAATCGGGCTTTACATCATTGTCAAGTCTTACGCCTTCCACAGTTTTTGTTTTAAATCTTACTTTTTCATTACCGGTCTCCAGAAGCATAACAGCACCGATGGGAAAGGATTTGGCAACACTAGCAAGAATTCCCTTTATACGGTTGTCATCCCAGATCCATCCTCTCTGGAAGTCGGGTAATTGTATTTTACCCCTATGTACATCCCTTAATATCTCAAATAGACTTCTCTTGGTCGAATCAAAAGTTTCCAAGCCCTCACCTTCTTTTTTGATTGTTATTTGTTACATTGTTAGGATAATTCTATAGTAAAACCTCTGTTTCCTCTTTCTTGCTATAAGCAAATAGCTAAACATCAACTCCCCACCACCCTTTGCACCCGTATACCTAAAAAGAAAAGCCCCGTGAGAGAGCTTGATTAGCTGCTTTCCCACGGGGTTTTTGGTTATTTTAGCTGCTGACGGGTTATGTCAGTATCCAGAACAGGAAACCGTCCCCTGTTCTATACTTACCCTTAAATTATGCCTTCTTGAACTTTCAGGGCTGCGTCTAAAGCATCCAGGGTAGCTTGGGATCTTGCATATGGTTTTCCTTCAAATACCTCTGTAAGTGCCGCTTCCCTGT
>JAQWCA010000039.1 GCA_028706065.1 Tepidanaerobacteraceae bacterium | reverse complement strand
CCACAGCCTGAAGGACCTATAATGCTTACAAAATCTCCTTCCTCCACACTAAAACTAATGTTCTTTATCCCCACTACTTTCCTCTTGCCGGACTCATATATCTTTGTTATATCAGAAACAGTCAGCAGTTTGTTCAATCCTGTGCCCTCCTTAGTTTATGATGGTCTTCCATTTTTTAACGGTCCTTTTTTCCACCACTGCAAAGATCAAGTATTCTACGGCTATACCTATTAATACTATAATGAGCATACCGGCAAAGACCCCGGGTGTCTCCATCATAAACCGCTTTTTGTATAGGTACCAGCCCAATCCTCCTTGCCCGCCGGCAGCACCGAAAACTAACTCCGCCGCTACCGAGGCCTGCCAAGCCCTAGCCCATCCAGTCCTAAGTCCACTTAAAATGTGGGGGAAGGAAGCCGGCAGCATAACCTTCAGTGCCAGCTCCCATCCGGTTAAACCCAAATTTCTGCCGACTTCTAATTGATTAACAGGTATCGAACGGAACCCAGTATAAAAATGATTTATCAGAGGCCATACGGCGGAGAATACGATCACAAATAGAATGGCTTTTATACCTATACCAAACCAAAGAATTGCAACGGGAAGTATTGCAATGCCCGGAAGCGGATGCATTATAGCCATCAAATCTGTGACAATTTCAGCGAAGAATTTACCACTCATGGATATAAAAGTCCCAAACATTGCTAAACCTATTGCTACAACAAGACCCATGCCGATTATTTTTAGTGAGAACATGGTCTTACTCATTATATCCCATCGTTCTATCCATAGGGCATTAATGATGCTACTCACTCCGGGAAAAAGTAATTTTGGGTATCCTCCGGTCAGTCGAATCAGCTCCCACAAAATGGCTATAACCAGTATAAAAGCCATTTTTGACAAGAAATCACGCAACCATATCTCCCCCTATTTTGACCACTGTATCTTTTCTAATGTGCAAGGTCCTCCCTCTCTTTTTCCCACTTGGCCCAAGATATTTTCCCAAGCTATGTCTGACAGGCTTTCCGGCACCTTGGAAATGTATCCCGCTTCTTTCATAAACTCGGCAAAACCCATAAGCCCGTATGGAGCCGTGGTGTAGTTCACTCCTTCGGCAGTGAGATATTTTAGCAGTTTTTCTTTTTCAATCTTAAACTCCGGTGCCAAGAGCTCCGCCGTCTCTTCTTTATGCTCATTTACCCAGTTCATGGCTTCATTTAAACCCTGCACAAAAGCCCCATAACCTTGAGGATTGTTATCATGGTATACTTCTGTAACTAATCCTACATTGAAGTTGAAATCCTGTCCGAAGGCATCAAAACCGTCCACAACCACCCTATAACCGGGCTGATCAAGCTCTTCAAAGAGATAAGGCGGTGTGGTAAAATGAGCCACTACATCCTTTTTGGCAAGCATAGCTTGGGCCCCGTCAGGATGCGGTAGTGCTACAAGATTGTCGTCTAAGACATTGGGGTCCCCCAGTTGCTTTTTCAAAGCCATGGAAAGCAGTATATGCTGTACGCTACCCGGTGACGGCACCGCTATTTTGTGTTCCGGTTTAAAATCCTCTAGTGTTTTAATGTTAGAATCATATGTCACCAGAGAAACAGGAATCACCACATATCCTGCTGCGATTTTTGCCGGCAGTCCCTTATCCCATCCTATCAGATAAGGGGGAATTCCCATGAAAGCTACATCAAGTTCATTGGCGGCCATGGCTTCTCGAACCGCCCCGCCGGAACCGAGGGTCAACCACTCCACTTCCAATCCGTATTTTGAAAAGAAGTCAATTTTCTCTGCCACCATAAGTGGTGCATAAACCAGACCGAATTGCTTTGCCACCCGAATTGTAGAAAGTTTTTCCTTTTCATCTGCCAGCACCTGGGCTCCCCCCATATCCTGCTGCCTGCATCCTGAAAGTAAGGCTGCAAAAAGGACCAAAACCAACATTACAGCAACAACCCTTTGACCTTTAAAACAAAACATCCCATCACCCTCCAAAAAGTAAATCTCATATCATAATATTTTAGTGGACGAGGAGTTGTGAATTATTTACGGTATTTTTTAATAGATTTAAACAAGGCATATTTTGAACATTGACCATGTCACGAAGTGACATGGGTGTATTTTCTGTGCAGATTTTTGTTTATTTTAGTGCTTTTATACGACGACAATATATGGAGGTGACGGAGTTGAAATCCTATTCACTTATTTTTATGATTTTTATGCTGGGAATATTAAGCAAAAACCGGCTGATATATATCTCAGCCGGTGTGCTATTAGTATTTTCACTGTTAAATTTGATGCCGAGCTCTGCTTCTTCTCAGAAAGTCTTCTTGGATATAGGTGTCATTCTGCTTATAATAGGTGTTATGATGCCCTTTTCCCAGGGCAAAATCTTAGCTTTGGATCTTTATAAAAGCCTTTTTACCGCAAGCGGCTGTATAGCTTTTTTGATTGGGGCAGTATCTTCGGTTATGGCTCGGAACGGCGTTGATCTGATGAAAAACAACCCTGAGGTAATGATAGGACTTTTATTTGGGACTATTATCGGCACAGCCTTTTTTGGTGGCATACCAGTAGGCCCCTTGGTAGCTGCCGGTCTGGCAGCATTTGTAATAAGTTTGATTGAAAGATTTGTATAAAAGTAACGGCATTACTGATGAACACTGTGCTTATTTTACACCAAAATCCGCCTTTTGTTCTGCGGTGAATATTTATGCATATATATTGCATTTTTATAATATTAGTGTATAATATAATATATTTGAAACTGAAGAGAGGTGGATCGACGCAGAAATACCAGCCATACACTAAAAAACTTGATTTGATATAACCAGATTTTCTATAGTGTTCTTCAATATTAAGGGCATGGCATCAAGAGAATAGGATATGCTTACCCTCTCGGTGAGCTTATGTGCATCTTTGCCATAGGGACCGATGTTTACCACAGGCATACTGATTTTTTGGATGGCTTCTACAGGCAGTGAGTATTTTTTAGACCAGGCCGGCATATTCTTGATAAGTTTGGAAAGGCTCTTTTCACCTTGGGGAATATTGCAGTAACTTAAATCGGAGATATAGGGATAAAATTTCTTTACCACTATGGTATAGTCATATACCTTTTTGGCATCTTTTACCGCAGCCTCAACCGCAGATAAAAGCCTTCTTTCTCTTTCGCTTTCTCCTTTAACAAAGTTATGGGGATAGTATGGAGGTGCATAATATAAGACAACCAATGGGCTTTTATCGGAGTAATGCCTATGGACTTCTTGAACAATTCTCAAAGTAAATTCTCGATCATCGATGTTTTGTTCGAGCATTTGTTCCACCATCCGATTTACCCTTTGTTCTATGTCGGGCTTTTCAGCTCTTACTCTTCGATATAGTTCTTCAAAAGTAAGGACTTTGGTTTGCCAAGGTAGCCTGTTATACGGAATCCCACTCATTTCACAGAACTTTTTATAGCCTTGGTCTAATTTTTGGATGGTGTTGTCAAAGGCCTGCACAGCCTTTTCCTTCAACTTTTCAATTACCTTGTCCGGGGGACTGATATGGGTGGCGTAGTTGAAATAAATATTTACCGCATTGACAGTCTGAACCGAATACTCGGTTTTTAGGTCTCGCTGATAAAGGCTTATGGGAGGCAGGGTCACCTCACCGTCGGCAATATCGCAAAGTTCATGGTTTAAATCCACCTGTTTCATGATTTCCGAAGCCAGTAAATTGGCATCGAAACCATGAAACGCTTCTCCCACATGGGTCTCCTTGCCATAAACGTAGAAACAAGGAAGCAATTTGCCCACTGTGCCTATATAAACATATTTTTTATCATCACCTGCATATAGGCCGGTCATATAATCTGTATCTATGGCCGCTATAAACTGCCATCCGACGGCTTCACTCATGGCTGCCAAATCTCGGACCGCTGAAAGCATGCCGACGGAGTTTCCCTCTTCATCAGGTACGGCTATGAATACCAGGTTAGCTTGTATCTCGTGGCGACGCTTAGAAAACTCCTCTACCATTGTCATAAGTGCTGCCACTCCCATCTTCATATCGAAGATGCCCCGACCGAAAATCCAGTTGTCGGAATCGATGTCTTCCTCGATTTCCGATGAAAATTTTTTGTCTTTCAGCCTTTTTTTCAGGCTCTTTGGCTCAGTGGCAAAGTTTTTTAAGTCACCGTAATCTTCAATCCCAACCGTATCAATGTGACCCAACAATAGCACTGTATCAGATACTTTATTTTCTGGCTTTATAGTCGCGAGCACGTATTTACGACCGAGGGAATCGTTTTTTACATCTACTAACTTAAGGTTTTGTTGGTTTTTCTTAAAATACTCTAACACACTTAATCTTTCATAAACTTTATTCGCTATATCTATTTCACCGACAGTCCCAACTATACTTGGGATTTTGGCAAGATCCAAAGCCAGGCTTTTTATGACTTTACTGTATTTTTCCACACAAAAACCCCCTTTTGTTAATTTTATCATTTTATTGAGAGTTTTTGAAGTTTTTATTATGTTCTAAAGTAACTGATGGAAATTTGGGTATATCTGGGTTATAATTGAAATGATTTATATTTACTTTAAAGCCATTTAATGGCCAACCACATCTTAGAATCATACAAAAATAATATAGGCAAATAATATCTTACGAGCAGATATCTACCTTATACGTTAAATCAAAAATTAGGAGGTTTTTAGATGAGTATTAAAACTATTATCATGGGTGCTGCCGGCAGAGATTTTCATGTGTTTAACACTTATTTCAGGGATAATGAACTATATGACGTGGTTGCCTTTACCGCTACTCAGATTCCAAACATCGAAGGCCGGAAATATCCTGCGGTTTTAGCAGGTAAATTGTACCCAGATGGGATCCCCATTTATACTGAAGAAGAACTGCAATCTTTGATACAAAAGCATGATGTAAAACAAGTCATTTTCGCGTACAGTGACATTGCCCACGAGGATATCATGCACAAAGCCTCAACGGTATTGGCTTTTGGAGCTGATTTTCGCCTGATGGGACCCAAAAACACCGCCATAAAATCGTCAAAACCCGTCATCTCTATATGTGCCACCAGAACTGGAGTGGGTAAAAGCCAAACTACTCGAGCTGTTTGTAAGATTCTTCAGCAAATGGGTAAAAAAGTAGTAGCAATCCGGCATCCAATGCCATACGGTGATCTAAGCCGACAAATATGTCAGAGATTTGGCTCCTATGAAGACCTGGACCTACACCAATGCACCATCGAAGAACGGGAGGAATACGAGCCCCATATTGACAATGGCATCATCGTCTATGCCGGCGTTGATTATGGAGTAATTTTGAAGGAAGCCGAAAAGGAAGCTGATGTCATTATTTGGGACGGTGGCAACAACGACTTTTCCTTCTATCATACCGATCTTTATATTGTGTTGGCTGACCCTTTGAGACCCGGTCACGAGATGCTTTATCATCCAGGGGAGACCAACTTAAAAATGGCAGATATAATCATAATCAATAAAATTGATTCAGCCAATGCCAACGATGTAAATATCGTCAGGAAAAACATAGAAAAGGCAAATCCACATGCTGTGGTCATAGAAGCTGCTTCACCTATCAGTGTGGAGCAACCTGCCATGATAAAGGACAAGCGAGTGCTTATCATTGAAGATGGCCCGACACTTACCCACGGCGGTATGGGATTTGGTGCGGGTTCTGTGGCTGCCAGAAAATTCGGTGCCAAGGAAGTTATTGATGCCAAACCCTTTGCTGTAGGTAGTATAAAGGAAACATATGAGAAGTTCCCCCACATAAATAAGATCTTACCGGCCATGGGCTACGGTGAACGACAAATGAAAGAATTGGAACAGACTATAAATCACATTGACTGTGATGTAGTCTTATCAGGCACTCCCATAGATATAACCCGGGTTATAAAGCCCAAAAAGCCTGTAGTCAGGGTAAGATATGAGCTTCAAGAGATTGGTCAACCGGACCTTAGAAGTATGTTAAAAAAGTTTGAATAGTAAGTGAAGATTACGGTTTGCCACATTTGTTTTTTGCAATACAAAAAGGAGGTTGCCTAAAGGCACCCCCCTTTTTTTTATCGAAAAACATATTTACTTGTTCAAATAGTCCAGAGGATTTACAGGACTGCCATTTACTCTGATTTCAAAGTGAACGTGAGGCCCTGAAGATCTGCCTGTAGAACCCACCTTTGCAATCTGTTGGCTCTTTTCCACCTGCTGACCTACTGAGACCGAAATAGAGCTGTTGTGGGCGTAATAGGTCTCAAATCCGCCACCGTGGTTTATTATTACTAGATTGCCATAACCACCACGCCATCCCGCAAAAGTAACAGTACCGGCATTGGATGCGCGAACGGGAGCACCTTTACTCTGATCAATATCAATGCCTGTGTGAAATTCCCGACCCCGCCGGCCAAAAGGTGATGTGATTTGACCTACCGTCGGCCATAAAAACCTTCCACTTCCCCTAAAAGCCACCTCAGCCTTTGTTCCCCGGGCAACAACACGGGTAACAGGCTCTTTGATCACTTTTTCCCCAAGAACCGTTTGGGATACTTTTACACCATTTTTGAACGAGACTTCAGATGCCACTTCTTTGGAACCACTTTCTCCCGGTTGTTTTACCTTTTGATCCCATGTCCACAGGGAATTATCTTTAACTACCTCAGTTTTATACGGTATTGCTTCCTCATAAGTAACTTTTTTAACTAGCAAAATATTTAGAAGTGGTTTTACTTCGTTAAGGTTTAAGATGTCTCCTAAAGCCAATTCATTTTCAGACTTCAGTTGAGGATTAGCTTTTATCAAATCATCCAGAGGAATATTCTCTTTCCGGGATATGGACCAGAGACTGTCGCCTTGAACTACTTCGTAGTTTCTGGTCTCCACGCCCCCCTTTAATATCAGGTTGACTGCATCTTCCTGATCTATTACCTCATTGGGATATACGTATCTTTCCACTAGTTTGACCTTTTCTGCTACTTCTACTTTAATTAGTTCACCCGGTGTTTCATTTATATAGTGCTCTTTTACTCGATCGAGTACCATCTCGGCTGTAGCTTTATCTTTAACCATAGCGATTTCTTCCCCGTCGATCTTTATAGCCACTGCCTTAAGTCGAAACGACAAGGCTGCCTCCAGCTTTTCAATCATCTCATCTTCAGTATCAACCTTCTGCCCAATGGCTTTCACAGATACTCCTTTAATTTCTTGAGCAAACTCCACATCGGCACCTAGTTTATCTTTATACTCTTGTTCCAGTGCTATCTTGATTTGCTCCAATACTTGTTGATTCTTGACATTTCCAATGACCTGACCACTTACACTTACTTCAAGCACTGAACGACTGAAAAGGGTGATAAAAATAGCTAAAGCAACAAGGGTGCAGAATCCGGCAACCACTAAGGTTCTAATCTTCTTGTCAGTTTTAACCTTTGCGTAAAGCCCTTTTAAATTAGACGCTTCCATCCCCCCCACTCCTTTCTATTTGTATAAAAAATTTCATTTTCTATGTTTGTAAAAATTTTGCAATATAATTGTAATCAAATTGTAATATACTATATTATATTCTATGCAAAAGTTGATTTTCCTTCCTCTTGTTCAATTTTCGTCCAGACTTTTTTCTTGTAAAACCTGGAAAAGCCCGATAAACATGATAAAGATACCTATGATGGAATTCTTTCCAGGCACTTCTCCAAGTATGATAAATCCTAGAAAAGTACCTCCTGTAATTTCTTGGGTCATGATTAAATTAGCATAAGCTGGATGAGTATGACGCAACCCCGCATTGTATCCGGTTCCACTCCTTTCGCCCAGCTATGGAATATAATGCCAGACTTAGTGCAGAACCAAGGGCCATCAGATCTCCGACTATCATTTGTTTTGATAGTATCGGTTCAAAGCCCGCTAAGATAATAATTCCCAAAATTACCATAAATATACCAAAGTATTTATATCTAGGTAAAGACTCCTTAAAAAACCATGCCGCCAATATTGCAATCATAACCGGTGCTGTATAAACAAGACTAAGGGAGTGAACAATTGTGGTATACATAAGCGAGGCTATGTAAAGTAAAAAACATTCTAAAAAAGCTATCTGATCTACCGGAAGATCACCAACCTATCTAGTGAGAACAGGACTTGTACTGAAAAAGACAGTGCCAAGGCTAACCAGCAACAAGCCACGGTTATGAGCAATCATAACCTCACTCCATTCCTTCTCAATGGTAATAAATTAAATTTACCACATTTACGCGGCTTTATCCAGTGGCTCGGTACTTTGTAGCCAGTTGTATATATATTCTGTCCAATCAACACCGCAAGCCCGATTTAAAGCTTCAATCAAATCCGTAGTAGTGGCGTTTTTATACAGGTTCTGCTCAAAATAATATCGCAGAGCCTCCCTCAATTTACCCTTGCCTATACGACTTTCCAAATCTTTCAACATTATAGCACCTCTGTAATAGACTGTTGCACTATATTCCCTCCAGTCGATAAAATCACACAAATGTCTTAGAATAGGGCCCGGAGTATTTACCGCTTCATAATGTTTGTAAGGATTTAAGATTGCCTGTTCATAAATCCTTCGTCCGGCTCTTTTACCGTAAATGTGTTCATAATACAAAACTGTCGAGTATTCAGCGAGAGCCTCATCAAGCCAGGATTCTTCTATCTGATTATTTCCTATAAGACCATACCACCATTGATGTGCTGTTTCGTGAACAACTACATATTCCAAGAGACCCCCGTCACTGTAAAACTCGCTGCCAATCATCACTAAATTGGGATATTCCATACCACCTATGTAAAAATCTGCAGCTACAACTGAATAATCATCATAAGGGTATACACCAAAATACTCATTAAAAAAAACTATGGCCTTTTGTGCATATTCCAGTGCCTTCGTACCGTATATCTCGTCATCCTCAAGATAATAAGAAGTGATCCTGGTATTGCCGACATTAATATCCTTAATGTTAAAGTTCGTCCCGGCTATCCAGGCAAAGTCTCTCACAAGACCTGTATCAAAACTCCAAATAACATGGTCACCTTCGTTTCGTTTTTCTTGCAAGCTACCGCTTGCTGCAACTATATAATCTTTAGGAGCCTTTATGCGAACTTGATAAAGTGCCACTTCACTGTAAAATGGATCTCCTATATTGTAATAGGGATCATTATGCCAGCCTTCATCATCACAGACTGCCAAAATTGGGTACCAGTTGGCTATATTAAAAGTGTTCTGACCATAACCAAAACGCCCGTATGAAGGCGGGATTATCGCTTCAAACTCCACAGTTAAAACCAGTTTGTTTTTTGGTTGAAAAGTCTCTTTTAAAATCACCTTTAAAAGAGTATCTTCTATTTCATAATTAACTTCTGACGAACCGACCATGATGTTTTTGATGTTTATATAGCCGGGGGCAAAACCTTCGGGGTAAGCTCGCTCCATTTCCACCCTGGGAAAGGGTGCCTTATCAAATGTCTTGAATGCATTGGGGTATAGGTTAAAATAAAGTTGCTCAAATCCCTCTGTCTTGTCATTGAAAATCGTCACCTTTTGAAGAGCTACTACCTTTTTTTCTTCCGGATCAAAAGCCACATCTATCTCATAACGGGGACAGGTTTTAGCTATATCATCGGCTCTTTTGGCTATGTCTGCACGATGTCTTCTTCCATATCCCAGTAAAATCAAGCATGTAACCAGCAAAATAATACCAAATATTATTGCAACCTTCTTTTTACTCATCTACCTTCCCCTTCCTAAAACTAAATAAATACAGCGAACTTGATAAAAATGATGTTTACTGTATTACTTTATTATCTAGGGCACGATTTTATTCTGTTTTTTATATGACATAGGTTGAAAACAAAAATCCGACATCTAAGATGCCGGAAACATTTGTCGGAAATGGAGCGGAAAACGGGATTTGAACCCGCGACCCTCGGCTTGGGAAGCCGATGCTCTACCACTGAGCTATTTCCGCACTTTATTATATATTATAACATTATTATAAAACTTGAGCAAAGCTTTGTCAACAAAACAAAAAAAGGATATAAAGTTATCTTTAAATCCTTTTGTATAAAGCAAATATAAGAATGGTGACCCCGAGGGGATTCGAACCCCTGATACCGCCGTGAAAGGGCGATGTCTTAACCACTTGACCACGGGGCCACATGGTGAGCCATCCGCGACTCGAACGCGGGACGCCCTGATTAAAAGTCAGGTGCTCTGCCGACTGAGCTAATGGCCCATTTAAAACAGCAGTTATTATATTACTATAAAACCTTATTTCTGTCAACACTTTGGAAAAAAAAATTTAGGCCGGGTATAAATGCCCGGCATGCTTTAAAGGGAACCGATTACGATACACGGTTTACTATCTCCTTTGCCACTATGACGCCTGACGCCGAAGCCTGTGCCAGTCCCCGGGTTACACCGGCTCCATCCCCTGCAGCAAAAAGATTATTTATCTGAGTCTCTAGATTGGAAGTTAAGGTGGGCCTTGAAGAATAAAACTTTACTTCCGCACCGTAAAGCAGGGTATGATGAGAATATACCCCCGGCGCAAGTTTATCCATAGCTTCCAGCATTTCCAGGATACTTACCAAATGTCGGTAGGGAAATACCAAGCTCAAATCTCCGGGTGTGGCCTCTTTTAGAGTAGGTTCAACCAAACCGCGCTTAATGCGTTCGGGAGTTGACCTTCTACCAGACAGCAAATCTCCCAACCTCTGCACCAAAACTCCTCCACCTAACATATTGGCTAAAGTTGCTATGTTTTTCCCGTAAGAGATTGGCTCTTTAAAGGGCTCAGTGAATGTTTTACTTACAAGTAAAGCAAAATTGGTATTTTCTGTTCTTCGTTCGGCGTAGCTATGGCCGTTTACAGTGATAAGACCGCTGTTGTTTTCCATTACTACTTCACCATAAGGATTCATACAAAAGGTCCTGACTTTATCATCAAAGGACTTAGAATAATATATAAGTTTCGACTCATAGACAGCATCTGTAAGATACTCCATTACTACAGAAGGAACTTCTACTCGCACACCTATATCTACGGGATTTATAGACATATCCATCTTTAAACGCACTGCCTCATTAGCAAACCACTCAGCTCCATCTCTACCAGGAACTGCAACTACATAATCGGCATAGTATTTATCACCATTTAAAGTCTTGACTCCAGTTACTCGGTCACTTTCTACCAGTAAACTTTTTACATCGGTACATGTTTTAATTTCAACTTTGGAATCAAGGTAATCTCTCATTTGTTTTAATATATTCCAACACTTTTCAGTACCTAAGTGTTTTAGTTTAGCAGGAATCAGCCTTAAATCGGCAGTAGCCGCCTTCTGTTGTATTTCTTTAATTTTTTTATTTTCAATACCGTGGATTATTTCAGTAGCTCCAAAGCTTAAGTAAATCCTATCTACGTAATTTATGAGATCTAACACCTGGCTTCGAGTTATGTATTCATCAAGCCATCCACCAAATTCAGTGGTAAGAGTGAGCTTGCCATCACTG
>JAQWCA010000313.1 GCA_028706065.1 Tepidanaerobacteraceae bacterium | reverse complement strand
GTTACCTCGATACCCATATCTTCCAAGGATTCGTATATTTTATCAATTTGTTCTGCATCCAAATCCTCTATATCTTCCAGAGCATCCATGATTTCTCCATAGGAGAGCACACCACTCTTTTTCCCTTTTTCCACAAGGTTCTTTACCGCTTTTATCTTATCCTGAGTGGGTTTTTTGCCATTTTTCTTTTGTATCTGCACTTTTCCTTTTGCCATTTATGCTCCCTCCTTCCCTGGAGTGGTATGTGTGTTTAAATTATCCATTTCGGCCTTAAGTTGTTGATAAGTATTCAAAAGGTCGTTGATCTCCTCTCTTTGGCCTAATATTCCTGCCTTCTTGATTTGCTCTCTCACTTGTTCGATAGTGTTTTTTAAATATCCTTCTTTTACTTTTTCCACTAGAGAATTTATCAACCCTTCATCATTTATCTGCATATCATCCATTAAAATTGTTGATAATTCCCTACACCCTTCTTCATCTAAATAATTAAAGATATGAGAGATATTTATAGTTTGGTTTTTATCAATCATTTTAAAGAGGACATCAGCAATTTTCCTGGTATTTTCGTTGGTAAAGTATCGGGGATCAAACTGATCTTTGTATTTCCCCAAAATCTGGGTATTTTCAACAAATAATTTTAATATTTTCCTCTCGGCTTTGTAAAGGCCTGTTACTTGCAATATTTTGTGAAATTCCTTATTATTATCTCTTATTTGGCTTTTTTTATACTCATATCCATTGTTTGGTAATTTCCTTGCATGTACTTCTTTTTTAATTGTATGAGCTGAAATACCAAGCTCTTTTGCTAATCTTGTTACATGTATTTCAAGCTCCGGTTCATTATCAATTCTAATTAGTATATCTACAGCTCTTTTAATGAATTTTAGTTTTCCATCGGGATTCTGTATGTTTATATCTTTTCTTGCCCGGTGTAATTTATAACTTATAAAGTCCATCGAATTATTTAAAAGTTTTTTAAATTGTTCAGTTCCTTGGTTTTTGATAACCTCATCAGGATCCTTCTGTGCAGGCAAACTCAGTATTTTTACTCTTAGACCCTCCTGGGCCAAAATATCCATTCCTCTCATTGCCGCTGCTTGACCGGCTTCATCAGCATCATATGAAAGAATAACCCCATCGGTATATTTTTTTAAAAGTTTAGCTTGGTTTTTTGTAAGGGCAGTTCCCAGTGAGGCAACCGTTTGCTTGAAACCGTGTTGATGCAGTGTGATACAGTCCATATAGCCTTCTACTACAACCACATCCAATGAAGGATCCTTTTTTATCAAAGAAATACCATAAAGGTTGTAGCCTTTGGAAAAAAGTGGTGTTTCAGGAGAGTTTAGATATTTTGGTATAGCCGCATCAAGAGCACGCCCGCCAAATCCGATAATATTTTTTGTTATATCTTCAATGGGAAATATTATTCTATCTCTAAATCTATCATAATGGCCTTTTTTGTCTTTTCGAGGGACAACCAGACCGACTTTTTCCAATACAGCTGGTTTTATCCCCTTAGTTCGAGCAAATTTTATAAGCCCATCCCAAGCTGATGGGGCATATCCTAGAAAAAACTTTTCTATAGTCTCCTGTGTTAATCCACGTCCTTTAATATACGCCATAGCATTACTGCCTTCACGGGTATGAAACAAACAATAGTTATAGTATTTCGCAACCAAATTATTTATTTGAAAGAGTTCTCGTCTTTCTCTAAATTCCCGGGACAATTCTTTATCCATACTACCAGGAAGCTTAATGTGAAACTTGTCGGCTAACCAACGTATGGCTTCAGGGAAAGTAAAATTTTCTTTTTTCATTATAAAAGTAAATACATTTCCTCCGACACCACATCCGAAACAATAAAACAAACGTTTTTCCACATCCACATTAAAAGAAGGGGTTTTTTCAGTGTGAAATGGGCAAAGACCTACATATTTATCACCGCGTTTTTGCAGGGAAGTATACTCAGACACAATCTCTACTATATCGGCTCTATCTTGAACTTCTTTTATGATATCTTCAGAATAAAACCCCATGCTTACCACCAAACCTCAAAAAAAATCTCCCCATAGCTAAGATGAGGAGCTATTCTCGTATAAATTATAGTAATTTTTTCTCCTCCCTCTTATTTTACATACAACTATTCTACGTCAATCTCTATTATTCCTTCTTTTTATCACATAAATATATATATGATTTTTTTATGCTTTAAGAGGCCAAGATGATGGCATATAGACTTCACGGAATTTGTCTAAAGCAAATCCGTCGGTCATGCCGGCAATATAGTCAACTACGGCTCTTTTTATGTTTTGCTCTTTTGCTATTTTTATAAATTCCAGCGGCATGGAATCAGGATATTGTACATAATGTCCGAAAAGCAATTTTAACATTATCTTGGCTTTGCTTTCCTGAGTTTTTGCCGAAGAACCTATGTAAACTTGCTCAAATAAAAATTGGCGCAGTCTTCGCGTGGCGTCATATATCGCTTCACTCATTTTAATTGTTGAAAGTTCAAAACTAGTATTTATAACATCCTTAATCATAGTGTCAATACGCTCACCATGTTTCTTCCCCAAAGTTTTTGTCAATTCTTGCGGTAGATCTTCAGGTTTTAATATTCCAGCTCTTTCAGCATCATCAATATCGTGATTGATGTAAGCAATCCAATCTGACAGCTTTACTGCCTCACCTTCTAGAGTAGCAGGATTGCCTTGAGTAGTATGATTTTTTATCCCATCTCGAACTTCCCAAGTAAGATTTAGGCCCTTACCATGTTCCAAAAAATCCACAACTCTTAGGCTCT
>JAQWCA010000312.1 GCA_028706065.1 Tepidanaerobacteraceae bacterium | reverse complement strand
GAATTCTTCATGCTGGTGCTGTTTGTGTGCCGCTATCCGTCAAACTGGAAACAGAGCAGGACATTACCTTCCGTATTAACCATTCCGACTCAGTGATGGTGTTGGCATCCAATCAACAAATAAAAAAACTACGACCAATAAAAGAGAAGATGCCCACGGTAAAAAGATACATCTTACTCGATTCAGATGTAGAAGCAGAAGAGGGCGAAGTTCATATAGAAAAAGTGCTTGAGCAAGGTGATACGCTTCTCTCAACCAATCGTGCAAAAATAGAAGATCGAATGGCGGGTGTAATGCCTGACAGTTTAGCCAATATTTCCTACACATCGGGTACAACTGCCAACCCCAAAGGCATTATGCTCTCACACGATAATTACGTCTGCAATGTGGAACAAGCAGTTGATCACTTGAATGGAATTCCCTCCCATTTTCGAACGTTATTGATTCTACCTTGGGATCATTCGTTTGGTCATACCGCTGGTGTATATGCTTTTATGAAAACTGGAGCCTCTATTGCTTCAGTAGCTGCTGGAAAGAGTGCCATAGAAATTCTGCGCAATGTGCCAAAGAGCTTGAAGGCAATCAATCCACACCTATTGATGAGTGTTCCAGCACTTGCTACTAACTTTAGAAAAAATATTGAGGGTGGTGTTCAGAAACAAGGAAAAGTGGCCAACCGCATTTTCCAGCAAGGTCTAAAAATGGCTTATGCTTATAACGGAGAGGGACATAACAAAGGAAAAGGAAGCCGTGCACTACTCAAACCATTGGTGGCTTTTTATGATCGCATGATTTTCTCAAAGATTAGAAAAAACTTTGCCAGTAACTTAGAGTACTTTATTGGTGGTGGCGCATTACTTGATATTGAACTACAGCGTTTTTTCTATGCTATCGGCATTCCTATGTACCAAGGTTATGGCCTTTCGGAAGCCTCACCCATTATTTCAGCCAATAGCGACAAAGCCCATAAATTGGGTTCCTCAGGCAAACCAGTACCACGAATGGAGATTAAAATTGTTGATGAGAATATGAACGAACTTAACGTTGGTGAAAAGGGAGAAATTATCATTCGCGGTGGAAATGTAATGAAAGGATACTGGAAAAATCCTGAGGCTACCGAAGAAACAATTGTGGACGGATGGCTTCGAACTGAAGATATGGGATATCTTGATAAAGATGGATACCTCTATGTGCTGGGTCGCACTAAGTCGCTACTGATTAGTAACGATGGTGAGAAATTCTCACCTGAAGGAATCGAAGAATCCATCATGGCAACATCTGAATATATCCACCAATGTGTACTGCACAATAATCAGAGCCCTTATACTACGGCACTGTTGACGCTAAATAGTGATGCACTTAAACGACATACATCAGATCCTGCTGAAGCAGCTAAACTAATTGCAGATGAAATTGCTCAATACCTCAAAGATGGCAGCAACGATGGTCTCTTTCCTTACCGCTGGATTCCTTCGGCTTTTGCTGTAATTGAAGAGCCTTTTAGTGAGAATAATGGATTGATCAATTCCACCATGAAGATTATGAAACATAAAGTGTACGAACGTTATGAAAGAGAAATAGAAATGCTGCATACAGCAGAAGGCAAACGAGCCGACTCTGAGAGTAACCTAAAGATATTGAAGAGGTTACTGTCATAAGAGGTGTTATTTATTACAGAATTATTAAAACAAGCGCAACTTGTCTCTTCAAACGTATAAAACACCTCTACCTTGTAAATTCGCTTGGCGTGGCTTGATAATTTAATTGTTGGTTTTAAAATGAACTTCAAAAGTCATTAAATCATTCAAACTTTAAAATAAAGTAGCTATACAGGAAAAGAGAGACTATATGGGAAACCACACGATAAAATCGTGCGGCAGCAAAAAGACTATAAAAGAACTCATTGCGTATATAAATATTAAAAACATGAAAAAAAAATTTATTCTTGGTTTAATGATTGGAGTTTTTTCCATACATAATTTTTGTAGTGCAACAGAAAACAAATCTAATTTAACAAAAATAAAAGATATTATTATTTATGAGAATGCTCAATTCTACTCATCATTCCCTTCTGTAATTAAAAATGAAATTGGAGAAATAATTGTTGCCTTTCGTAGGGCTCCTGATCGTAAAGTTTTCAAGGAAAAAAAATATTCTCATGTTGATCCAAATAGTTACTTGGTTTTTGTTCGATCGGAAGACAATGCACTTTCGTGGTCTAAAGAACCTGAGTTATTATATGCACATCCATTTGGAGGCTCAAATGACCCATGCTTACTTAAACTTAATGATGGAACTATTCTTTGCACCAGTTATGGATGGGCTTTTGTACGTGAAGAAGGATTAAGTAATTTGAAGAGACCCGTATCTGAAAACCAAGAAGGATCAGTATTTCTGGGAGGATACTTTTTACAATCTAAAGACCATGGAAATTCTTGGAACGGTCCTTTCTATCCACCAAACATCTCACCTGAAATAAGACTCTCTGCCTTTGGCGAACCACTACCTGCATACAATAGAGGTGCTTTGCACGAAGGAAAAGACGGTAGGATATTTTGGGTAGTAGCCGCAAAATCTGATATAAATAACCTCAAAAGCACATCCACTTATTTGTTGATATCTGAAGATAAGGGTTTAACTTGGGAATACTCCTGCCCCGTTGCAGATGATGATAAAGTTACCTTCAACGAAACCTCCATATATGAAACGCCAAAGGGGGACTTAGTAGCTTTCCTCAGAACTGCACATTTAGATGATCAAGCTTGTATTGCACGATCAATTGATGGTGGGAAATCCTTCGAACCTTGGGAG
>JAQWCA010000311.1 GCA_028706065.1 Tepidanaerobacteraceae bacterium | reverse complement strand
AAGCCCAGATTAGACATTCCAAGACTATATGTATTTGGATACACTAATGAAACGTTTATTGGCACTGATCTTATGGTTTTTAAAGGTGATAAAAATGTTTCTTTAGATGCCAGCTCTTTTATTGTCAGTTTATTCTTTTCAAGCATGTTACCTCCAACAAATCACGACTTTGTATTTTTCAATCTTTTTATTTCCTCAATATAAGAATCAATATCTTTGAATTGTCTATAAACCGATGCAAACCGAACATAAGCTACTTCGTCTATCTCCTTTAGCTTGTTCATTACCATTTCTCCGATTCGTCTACTCTCAATTTCTTGATCCATAGTATTTTTTAATTCCTTTTCTATATCATAAGCAATATTTTGCAGGGTATCTATGGAAATTAACCTTTTCTCACAGGCCTTTATAAGACCATTTATTATTTTGTGAGGATCAAATACCTCACGAATTCCACTTTTTTTAATTACCGTAAGTGGTAACTCATCTACTCTTTCATAAGTTGTAAATCTTTTTTTACATGAAGGACACTCCCTGCGCCGTCTTATTATAGCTCCTTCTTCCGTAGGTCTTGAATCCATAACTTTACTATCTAAATAGCTGCAAAAGGGACATTTCAATCTACCCCCACCCCCTTATATTGCTATTATAATGCTTTCTGGCCTAAATTTAAAGTCATATTAATACTCCTGTTTTGCTGGGCTCATGTAATTTGATAACTCTACAAGAATAACATCAGATCCTATTTTTTTTATTTGATCCCATGGTATGATATAATCTCCTGCTTTGGAAAACAAACTAAAAACCCTGCTTTGACCTGGAATTATTATGGAATTTATTATTCCTTTTTCTAAATCAAGATCTAAATCAGTAACAAAACCCAGTCTTTTACCATCGGTTATATTTATCACTTCCCGCTGTCTCAAATCTGATGTTTTCATCATATTTTATACCCCCTGTACTTTCATTATTATATTTATTATATTCGGTAATTGCAATAAATGTGAAAAAACTAAGGCCTTTTTTATGCCTTAGTTTTTATTGGTTATCACAATATCATTTTTTTGCTAAAACACTCGACGGAGCTAAATTTTTTGTATTATATGCAACTATACTTTTCTGGGGTAGGTAGAAATTTAATAAAGCTAATAATATAATAAAAACTATAGTGCATATATTTAAATAAAATTTCATATTATCATCTCCACTTTATATAAATTTTCTCATATGTTTTAGAGCTGCTTTTTCTAATCGAGAAACCTGTGCTTGGGATATACCAATTTCTTGAGCAACCTCCATTTGTGTTTTACCTTGAAAAAATCTTAAATTTAAAATATTTTTTTCTCTTTCACCCAATCTTTGCATGGCTTCCTTTATAGATATCCCTTGAAGCCATTGTTCGTCCTGATTTTTTTCGTCACTTATCTGATCCATAACAAAAATAGGATCCCCGCCATCATGATAAATCGGCTCAAAGAGGGAGATAGGCTCTTGTATGGCATCTAAAGCAAATACAACTTCTTCACTGGGCAAATTCATTTCCTTGGCTACTTCAGAAATAGACGGTTCCCTGGAATATCTCGTAACCAAACTATCCCTCACTTGTAGAGCCTTGTAGGCAACATCTCTTAAAGAACGGCTAACTCTTATATGATTATTATCTCTTAAGTATCTACGTATTTCACCTATTATCATTGGCACAGCATAAGTGGAAAACTTGACATTTTGACCTAAATCAAAATTATCTATAGCCTTCATTAACCCAATACATCCTACCTGAAATAAATCGTCCACGTATTCTCCACGATTATTAAATCTTTGTATTACGCTTAACACAAGTCGTAAATTTCCATTAATCAGCTTTTCACGGGCGTTTTTATCACCTTTTTGAATTTCGAGAAAAAGTTCTTTCATTTTGCTGTTGGAAAGCACCGGAAGTTTAGAAGTATTAACTCCACATATCTCAACCTTATTTACAATCATAAAAAAACCTCCCTTGTCTTCCCAATATTTCATTTAAAGTTTGACCATTGAGGGAGATTTTTATACATAAGTTCTAATAAATTACATCATACGGACCATTTCTTTTTTAAGTCTCTTTATTATTTTTTTTTCCAATCTTGATATGTAAGATTGAGAAATACCCAAGAGATCTGCAACTTCTTTTTGTGTTTTTTCAACACCACCGTTTAGACCAAAACGGAGTTTAATAATACTGCGCTCTCTCTGTGATAACCGTTTCATTGCAGTATCCAGTAATTCTCTATCTACTTCATCTTCTATGTACTTATATATCATATCATTATCGGTTCCTAAAATATCTGATAGCAAAAGTTCATTGCCATCCCAGTCAATATTAAGTGGTTCATCAAAGGATACTTCAACCCTAGTCTTATTATTTCTTCTTAGATACATTAAAATTTCATTTTCAATACATTTTGAAGCATATGTAGCTAATTTTATTTTTTTATTAGGATCAAATGTATTAATGGCTTTTATAAGACCTATAGTTCCAATCGAAACTAAGTCTTCTATGCCTATTCCGGTATTCTCAAACTTGCGAGCAATATATACTACTAACCGCAAATTTCGCTCAATTAAAACCGTCTTAACAGCAGTATCTCCCATTTCCAATTTGTGTAGATATAATAATTCTTCATCACCGGTAAGCGGTGGAGGTAAGACCTCACTACCTCCAATATAATAAATAACAGATTTCTTTAGTATTCCTAGCTGCTTCAACCACTTTATAATTGCTAATTTTATTTTTTTTGGCTTTATCATAGCTTCTCCTCCCTCAATTTTTTTCATGCAT
>JAQWCA010000038.1 GCA_028706065.1 Tepidanaerobacteraceae bacterium | reverse complement strand
TCAAAGACCTCATCATCATAGTACCAAAAGTTTATAAGGCCAGCTCTGTTTACAATCCATCCATCCTTCATTCGATTTATGCTCCCTTTTCAAAATTATCCGGATAAACTCCAGTAAACTTCCCTACTATCGGCAAGATCTTAATCGACCGCAGCTTTTCATCCCTCTCAAGCATCTTCCAAGACATCATTGTTCCTGTAACTTCTTCTACAAGTTTGTCAGGGGAAAGTTCCCGGTATGACTTATACCATCCGGCTTTAAACTTTTTTCTGACTTCAAGTATTAAATCGTAAAAGTCTGAGTGAGCAAGCTCAATGGTGTCATCGAGCCTAACAGTAATTTCCCCATCTTTTATTTTAGCCCTTAAAAGGCCACCCAGCTGCAGTATTATATCCGAAATGTTTCTGATATCGGGGAAAAATGATTTGAGATAACTTGAGCGGTGATATATCAAAAAGGCACAGTTTTTATGGACGTGCAATTTTGCATCCAGATATTCTTCAAAATCTCTTTGCAGGGTGTTTCTATAGTTTTTGATATACAAAAAATCCTGATCGTCTGCTCCTTGATTGTAGACAACAGGTGAAAGCACAAGCTTACGATAAACCCTGAATCTGCGAAGATTGCCCCTGTTTAAATCTCCTTCCAGCCACTCATCGTTTAGCAAATCCTCTGTATCGGGACTTGCCCCAATCTCCCGGCCAAAACTTCTTAAAAAATATCCGGACACTCCGGTATTCTCGTAAAGCACCTCAGTCTCTTCGTCTTGAGAAAAGCGGTCCTGCTGCCCGTCATTTACCTTTATCATCCCCATATTTGTCATGAAGTTTAAGACCCTTACAAGTACCTTCCTATGGGAAAAAAGTGTCCAATCCACTTTTTCATCACCGAAGTAAGTTGCCTGAACATATTCGGTAATATTGGATAGCACAAACTGTTCTTCAGGATTCTTATCCTCCAGAAATGCTAAAATAAGACATAAGAAAGCGTAGTCCATGGGAGATCTAAAATCTTCAATGCCCATCCAATACTCAGCTTCACCCGGCACCTTTTCAAGCTTTGCCATGTGTGAGTTTATGATAAGCTTGTACCCTAGCTTTTCTTCTAAGAAGGGCTTTAAGCACGCCTCTTGATCCCTTATTTTATAATAATGTTCCTTGTTTTGCTCTCGTAAAATCCAGAAATTCTCTAAAAGTAATTGAAGTTCTTCCATTTTATACCACCAAATCTTCAAATTCAATAATAAAAGCCGGCATATTTATGTTACCATCGTTACATCTTAGCCAAATGCGCTCATGACTTTTGGGCAAGCGTACCCTATAAATCCTGCCGTCATCGGTCTTGCCCGTCCGCTTTCCATTCCCCATGGCTTTACCGATCCATCGAAGCAAGGTAGTCCTTACAAATGGCTCCACCTCCGGCAAATCTGCAAGGACTATTTTATTTCTTTTAATTAAGCTATCCATGATGGCCTCTTCTTCTTGCAGGCCCTTAATGTACTCCTTTAGCTTTTTGGCTTTGGCTTCACTTTGGTCCGGTATGATATCGGTAGCGGTGCCATCCGAATAATTTCTTACTTTGGGCTTGATTACAAACTCTAAAGGCTTTTCCTCCCAAACACCGCTGTTGATACTTTCCGTATGCCTTTCAAACTCCCCTGCCAAGTGTCGGGTGTTAAAAACCCCAAAGACCGTCGCCGAAAGTTCATGGCAAGCTTTTAAATCTTCACAATCCGTGAAAAACTTGGCCAACTTAAGATAGTCTTGCTTTCGGTTTAGTGAGCGGCTGCGGTTTTCGGCAAGGCGGGCGGCAAATCGAGTGATTTTTCGAATTATCTCATTGGTGGCACTTAACAGTCGATAGGCCTCACTTTCATCACCGTCAAATCCCAAGAACCATCCGGAAAGATTGTCCCATCGGCTCTTTATTTCTTCTCTGAGCTCTTCTGGCTTAAGCACCCGGTCAAGCCTTGGAATATCAAGTTCATATTCCACGATCTTTGCTATAATGTTCTCTGAAAGCCCTTCATCCAAGTTCTTAAGGTATTCCTCAATAGCTGCTGAAAACCTTTGAAGGTCTTTTATGAAATCTCGCAAATAATCTATCATCCTATCTTTATAAAGGATAAACGCCTCAGTCTGCATAAGCTCATCGGCTTTTGCACTTTGAAGACTTGCTATGTAGTCAGTTGCATTATGATATATACTTTCAAAGTCCTTGTTTAAATCCTGCCACCAGCGACTGACCGCAGAAATATCTGAGGTTTCTGCCATAGACTCTAGCTTTAAAAGCCCAGTATATATCCGCTCAAAAAGGGAAGGCTCCAGTGAACCACCATAACCCGAAAGGCTTTCCAGTCTTACTGTCATCCTTTCCAGCTCTACGGAATATGGGCTTAGCTGATATCTAAACCGCTTATTTTTAAATTCTTCTAAAGTGGTAGCTTTTGTGGTGTCCTGAGTTGATATGAGGTTTTTCCACTGTGTAAGAGCATTTAAGTCTTGCTCACATTTTTCCGGTGTATAGTCAGAGAACACCTCGAATTGCTTCATGTATCGATAAACATCTTCTTTATACATAAAGTAGCGGAGGCGTTGATGCTCTTCATAAAAAAAGCGCATGATGACCCTATACCTTGAGGCATTTTCAGCCGTAAGATACCTGGCTTCATCCAGTGGCTTTAATAGCTCTATATTAAGATAACCCTTTTGGCTCATAACAGACCTCATTCCTTATTCCCAAATAGGATACTGTAGGGGTGCTTCCCCCTTTTCTTTAATAATAATGGGTCTCAACAGTAATGGCGAATTTTTATCGATTTTAATGAGATTTAGTTCAAACTCCCACATATCACCAAAATCAAAGAGATAATATATCTTCTGGCCTTTGTATAAACCCAGATCTTCTATAGTCATTTCCTCAGTTGTTTTTCCTCCGCCATCATCTTCAACATCGGCACAGTAAATGGGCTTTCCGGTACGTCTAGTCCCTCCAATATAGAATGCCTAAAGATGATCATTATCAAAATCAAAAGCATCTTGAATTGCAATATGTAAATCATAAAGTGTATGTCGATGGGAAATGTTTATTTTCCTCCAGCAACTTTTCGAAAGACTGACTTTAAATGTGTAGACACCACTTGTGTCAAATTTAGCCTCCGAATCTACTGTATTTATTACCTTCCCGTCGGGAAATATTTCTCTAAAGACATCAAAAGGATTTGATGGTTTATTCCTTGAATTCCTAGGCAATACATAAGTGTAGTTATCAATATTCCACGATGGGAGCCCTTTACTAAGTAAAAATTTACTTACATGAATCCCAAATTCATTGGGTATAAAAGCTCTTATAGAGTCCTCGAATTTCCCTTTTGCTCCCTGTATTTCTTCCAATTCGCCAAAACCAAAAAACCTCAAGTGATGAAAAAAGTCCGCTTCGAAAGAAAACAGTCCATATGTTTGCTCACGATTATTTTTTATAATCCTTAGCCCGGGTTTTGCATTCGCCATCAGATTAAGCAATGCGTAGAAAGAATACCCTGATCTGGTGTCGAATTTCCCTCGAAAATCATATTTTGTCCAATATGTTTGTAGAAGAAATGCATATTTCTCATACTGATTCAAAGACTTGTAACTTTCCATAACATTTGTCTCAATCAAAGCAGGCTTTCCTTTATCATTACTAGCCTTAACATGAAGCCTCCCTGCCAGAGACAGCGTAAATAACAAATCTACTATCGGGTATTGATTCTGTGTGTAATTAGGACCTTTAACATCCCTGTTATAAGAAAGCATTTCATTAAGTCTGTAAGAATCCTTTTTCCCCAAGACTCCCTGCTTGGCAGATAATACCGGGCTTTCACTCTCGTTAAAATTGATGAATTTTTCAAATTCCCGGACTGTTGTTTGTATATTACCTTCCAATATTATACCTCCCCGTTTTTAATCTCCATAAAAGCTTCAGAATAAGAATCCATTGTACCTTTATCAAAGCAAACCATAAAGACTTTTTCAATACTATCTTCATTATCCTTTAAAATGTTGGATATCTCTACCATGGCAATTTTAGCGGCACGCTTTACCGGAAATCGATATACACCTGTACTTATGGATGGAAATCCAATAGTTTTTATTTTATGGTCTACTGCAAGCTTAAGGGAAGTTCGATAACATGAGGCAAGTAGATCATCCTCGTTAGCATTACCGCCATGCCAAATGGGCCCAACTGTATGTATTATATATTTTGCGGGCAGCTTATACCCTTTTGTGATTTTTGCTTTTCCGGTTTCGCAGCCATTCAATTCGCGACATTCAGCAAGGAGTTCCGGCCCGGCTGCACGGTGTATAGCACCGTCCACTCCGCCACCGCCAAGCAGCGAATTATTTGCTGCATTTACGATGGCATCCACATTGACCTTTGTAATGTCTCCCAAAATAACTTCAATACGTTTCAAGAAAACCACCTCTTTCCACAATAGTATTTATTCCGATAACAATACTCGGTATAACTTTGTATCAATGATTAATGTAACTTAAGCTTCATTCTTGCTTATGCCGCTCTTAAGGTATGAAAATTCGAGCATAGAATGTTATTCCAATATTTAAGACACCTCTTCCTAACATAGGTAACGATTTTGACGGTTTTGACCGTTCCGCCCATTTTTACAACAACAAATGAGGTTTTATTGAAATTTGATAATTAGTGAATAATTAGGAACCGTCCCCAATTATTCAGTCCCCAATTATTCATTATTCATGCAAAGAGTGTAGCTACGGTCAATGCTAAACCGGTAATTTGGTAAACCTGTATGGTTTTTGCATTGGCTTCCATTAGCCTTGGTATGTCATTATAGTATTTTTTTGCAACAATCACTGAGCGTTTAGCTGCCGGAAGACTTAAAAGAGCCAACATCCATAAAGGATTCCGTGTGAATAAAATTAATATAAACAAAGATGAATAAGCCAAGACATATAGCAGAATATATACCTTAATTCCCTTTTCCTTCCCGATCCTTACGACCCAGTTTCTTTTATTGCCTTTGGCATCAGCCTCATAATCAGGATACTGGTTAATCCATACTACATTTGTTATTAAAAAACCTATTACTAGAGAAACTATCAGTGCTTCCAAATTGAAGACATGGGTTTGTACCACATAGTTGCCTAATAAGACTAAGGGACCGTATGTAAAACCTATTGCAAATTCCCCTATACCCCTATAGCAAAACTTAAATGGCGGCAGACTATAAAAAATAGAAATTAAAAAACCTGCTATACCAATCCAAAGAACCAGTGGTTCTCTTACAAAAGAAATATAAAGCCCTATAACAGCGGCAGCAAACATGGTTGCTATAGCTATTACCTTGGTCTCCTTTAGCGTTAAGAACCCGTCAATTATGGTCTTTTTTCCACCGCTGAAAGGTGTTCTCTTATCAGGAGTAACAAACCGGTCCACTCCCGATTCATAGTCCACCACCTCGTTTACAGCATTTTTACCGGTCTCAATTAAATAAATACCTAAAAGGCTCCAGAAAAACCAATATAAATCAATAAAACCTAATGCTCTATATGCCATAGCAATACTTACAATCATAGGAATGGTCGATGCAATACATAGTTTAGGATCCGCCATCCGCCAAACGCCTTGAATTATCCTTGAAAAGTCTATTGTCACAAAAGATTGCCTCCAATAATTTATATGAATAAAAGAAACCATCCAATGTATTTTACTTAAAACCCATTTATGTATATATATTATATCAACTTTTGTTAAAAAAATTAAATACTGTAAAGATAATGTAATTATGATGAAATGTTGAGTTTTATATAGTATTTATAACAAAGGAGCTTCGCTAAAGCTCTGCACTTTTATACTTAGGATTTGTCGAAGCGCTTTCACATCTTTCGCTCTGACAAAGTTTTGTTTGGGAAACATGAAATTTCTCCGTTTTAATTTGAACTAAAAGTTTTTCCAGGAACTTAGCCAAACCGTCATCGTTGTTGCTTGCTGTTACATAATCCGCTTTGCTCTTTACTTGATCAGGAGCATTTCCCATAGCCACTCCTAATCCCGCATATTCAAGCATTTCCATGTCATTGATATTATCTCCGACAGTTACTATCTCTTCCCGCTTTATACCAAGTTTGTCTGAAAGTATGGAAAGACCTTTTGCTTTAGATATTCCACCGTTTAAAATATCAATACAATTTTCTATAGCAGAGGTTATAGAAATTTTATTACCGTATTTGCTTACAATTTTATTCGTAAAATCCTTCAAATCTTCGGTTCTTTCACTACCATGAATTACCACCTTAGCCGGTGCGTCATCTAGGGCCTCAATGGTTCCTTCAATATTTCCCGTGTTTTTTACCGGGATAAATACAAAATCTCTCATAAGATTATAATATCCTCTTAGTGAATGTTTCAGTGGAACACTCAAAAAACGTTTGAAATAAGTTCTACGATAGCTTGGCCCCGCATAAATCTTCCCGTTTTTTGTGAAAACTTGAATATTAAAATTGTTATACTCCTGTGCCATTTTCATGACATCAACCGCTATTTCCCGGGGTAGAAGGTGATAAATCGTATTATTTGAATGTATGTCTTTGATTATCGCTCCGTCACTGCAAATCAAAGGGGCATTTATTTGTATCTTTCGCGCCATTCTGATAGCACTTAGATAATGCCTTCCTGTAGCTATGGTTATTTTAATACCGGTATCCTTTACGTTTTTAATTGCTCGCAGAGTGCGAGATGTCAGAATATGATCGCTGTTAATTAAAGTGCCGTCAACATCCAAAGCAATTAACTTAAAATTATTTTTAAACAAAAACTCCAAGTCTTTTTTTTGCGCCATTAATTTCATTCCTTTTATTTAAAACCTGTTATTATAGTTTATTATATCTTATTAATGCTTTTTTTCAAATAAAAACAAAGGAGGTGCTATATTTTGAAAAAAGCACCTCTGAAATATTTCTTTTAATACTTAAAAAGACATTTTATAAAATATTAGATTGTCAGAAGCTAATAAGTAATTATCCGCTGAATAAATCTTTTTCAACAGGCCGTAATAAATCTTTTATACCGTCATTACCAAATTCATAAGAATATCCTCTTATAACAACAACCGGTCGACTTTCATCACTTTGGCCCATGAGAAGAGTTGCAGCTGATGCTATTTCATCGACTACGGCTTCAACAGAAGAGCGCATTACATAACCATAGCGGTCCTTTTTTCCGACATAACTTAAAAGAGGTTTCATTCCCGCAATTCCTACTGCAATTCCTATTGCTCCTTCTCTAAAAGGACGTCCATGGCTGTCATTTACGATCACAGCCACATCTTTGCCTAATTCACTTTTTATTAAATTGCAAATTTCTTTGGCGCTTCTGTCAGGATCTTCGGGCAAAAGTACTACACTGTCTATACCTGCATTGGACTGATCAATGGCTGCATTTGCACAAACAAAGCCTAAACGGTGACGAGCAATAATCAAACCCTTTCTAACTTTTACGATTTCTTTCGATTCTTGAAGAATTACCTGAATAAGGTGAGGATCCTTGCCCGTAAGCTCACTGAGATTTCTTGCTTCATCGCTGGGTAGCACTTCACTCAGATGAATTAACCTTCCTTCCGCTTTGGAAATAATCTTATGTGCTATAACAATAATATCTCCATTAGATAGTGAGAACTGTTTCTCTTTTAAGCAATCAATTATAATTCTACCGATATTATCACCAATGTTGATTTCAGGAATATTTTCCGGTGCAAATAAGTTCATCTGATACATTAAGAAATGCTTCCTTTCTGTTTCTTAATTATTTTTGTGTTTCGATTTCCTTTAATAAAAACGATGCGCGACGAAGCAAGGCTTCTAGAAGCACAAAGGCTCCCAATGAATTTATCGCACTTTTCACTAAGTTAAAAGGTATTATGGCAGGCCACATCATTGCCATAACCTGGGATGCGTTCATTCCAAATTGCAGCCAAAGAATTACCAGGTTAATTGGAATCATCATCAATACTCTGGTAAGGGTTCCTAATGAGCAGGCCATTAGGAACCCACCTGTAGTAGAAAATCTTTGATAAACCATGCCTATTACAAAAACAAGACAGCTTGATGCCATAAAATCCGATGCAGGGCCAAAAATACTTTTGGCCCTAAACATAAGATACAGCAAGTCTTTTATCAGACATACCGCAACACCTGAAGCTGGCCCCATAACAGCGGCAGCAAAAATTGCCGGTATTTCGCTAGGCTCAAATCGCAAGAAAGTCGCCTGAGGCAAGATGGGTATAGAGAAGGTTGACATTAATACAAAAGACATGGCTCCCAATAATCCTATATAAACTATTTTACGATTTTTCATATCTCTCACTTCCTGCTAAATTCCTGTTAGTTTAATGCCAATATGCCTTTTCTTGTACTTTTTATTTAGGCTAATAATAATTGGAGTAAGACCTTCCAAGGTTCTTGCTTGATATAAAGGTCCGGCATCAAAGGGTCTTAGGTCTATCTTTTTCGCCATATCCAATACAACTTCTTTAGCTTTAGCATCATCTCCGGCAATTAACATATCACCATTCATATCTTTGTTTAAATTACTTAAAAGCACCGCAGATACCGTGTGAAAACCTGCAACCACTTTTATACCTTCTCCAACTATAGACTGGGTTTCTTCCGCATTAGACCCGGCTTCAGGTTGATTGTACTTTGTTATATTTCCCGGTGTAAGAGGCACTGTTACATCTAAGAGAATTTTACCTGACAAATATGGTTTGATGGTATCTAAAGTATTTTCTCTAGCAGAGGATGGAACGGAAAGAACAATAACATCACCGATTTTTACAGCTTCTGTATTGACCATTCCCGATACGTCCTTAGCTCCGGCTTTTTCCTTTATTTCGTTTGCCGCTAATTCGGCCTTTTCCTTACTTCGAGATCCAATTACTACTGAGCATCCATTATAGGCTAGTCTGAGTGCAAGGCCAAATCCTAAATCTCCTGTTCCACCGACAATTGTGTATTTCATTCTGTTTTCACCTCGTTTCTGTCATTCTATTCTGAGATAATATAACGATGAACTTGTTCCATGGTCTCTTCCATGGAAACTCCAGGAATTTCAAATGCAATGGGGTGATCAAGGCCTGCCTCCACTAATTCTTTAATTTTTAATCTGCATTCCCGTGGAGTTCCAGCCACAGCAAATGTATCTATCATCCAATCATTTACAAGATCACTGGCATCTTCTTTTTGCAGCATGGCTTCCCTGAAACGAAGAATGTCTTCCTCAGGCATACCGGTGCATGTCAGTATCTTGTGTACACCGTGAATTCCAAAATACTTGGCCAACATTGGCTTTACCAGATTGCGCGCCTTTTCCCTATTTTCGGATATAGAGATGGCCAAATAAGCTGCAAGTTTAATATCTTTTTCAGATCTACCGACAGATAATACCGCTTTTCTGATTTCTTCCCGGACATATTTCACATAGGGTGCCGATGTCATTATGGACATTAGCACTCCGTCTCCGATTTCTGCAGCCATTTTTAGAGCCTTGGGCCCCTTTACCCCCAGATATATAGGAATTTGTGGCCTATACGGTTTAAATTCCAGTTTAATTTCACCTGTATCAAAATACTCTCCTTTTTTACATACCGTTTCACCGGCCAATAGGCCTCTAATTATCTCTACGCTCTCTTTCATTGCCGCCAATGGTTTTTTAAAGGGTATTCCCGCTTGTTCCTGCATCCAGCGCTTATTGCTGGCTCCTATTCCTAATATCGTACGACCTTTAGAAGCCACATCCAGCGCACCCACTTCCATTGACGTAAGGGCCGGATGTCGGGTGTAAGGATTGATTACGCCAATGCCTATCTTAATCGATGAAGTGTTTAAAGCACATGCTGTAGCCGTTGAAAAAGCTCCCCCATAAAAATAGTCTTCGGCGATCCAACATGAAGAAAAACCTAACTCCTCCGCTTTCCTTGACATTTTTATCAGACTTGGCAACTCATTTCCACCTAAAAATCCGGTTCCGAATTTTACATCCTTATAGCTCACCGAACCCCTCCTAACATTTCTCTAAATACCAAAACTATAATACTCCTTCAACACTTTGGAAAGATTGCTCAAATTTGGTTCAACAAGTGGGACTTTTGGTAAATATTTGGCGGTTTCAGCCGGATCTTTTAAACCTGTAGAAGTAATTACAGCCACTATTTTATCATCTTCTTGAATCTTTCCGGCTTTTCTAAGCTTACTTATAGCTACCAGAGAAGTCACCGAAGCGGCTTCAGCATAGAGACCTTCTGTTGAGGCCAGAGCTTTTTGCATCTTCATTGTTTCATCGTCATTGCTGGTTTCCGCTAGCCCATCGGACTCTTTTAACGCTGACAGTCCTTGATAAGTTCCTAAAGAGCCGGCAATGGAAAAGGATACTGACCACTCTGCATCTACGGATACCGGCTTGGTGCTCTTTTCCTGAAGGGTTGCTCTTAGTGAACCGAAAACTTCGGCAGCAACCATTTTGGGGAGTTTTTCGGTTAGCCCCAGTTCTCGCAAATCCCTCATTCCGGACCAAACTCCATATAGCCCATCAGAATATGCTGCAGGAACCGACACAAAATCGGGGGCTTCTCCCAACTCTTCAAAGATTTCAAAAGAAATTGACTTGTAGCCGTCAATACCATAAGGATTGCTACCAATTGGCGGTGATACATATCCGCTTATTGGAACCCAATTAAACTCTTTCACACATTGTTTCATTAAAGTCCACCTATCAATAGGGGTAGGTGTAGCTACAACAAAAGCTCCATAGGATTGCATCAATGTTTTCATGGTATCAGGAACTTGTGGTATTGTAAATACCACACAGGGTATTCCCGCAACAGCGGCATAAGCTGCTGTTGCGGCTCCATGATTTCCTGTGGATGATATTGTGATGGCTTCTGCACCATCTTCCACTGCTTTGGTCACAGCTACACTGCAAAGCCTATCTTTGTAGGACCATGTGGGATTTCTGGATTCATCCTTTACGTAGAGATTGCTTAAACCTAATTGTTTGCCCAGTTTTTTTAGGTGACGAAGAGGGGTATCTCCTTCGTCAAGGGTTATGGGAACTGTATGATCTTTTATAGGCAAAAGCTGTCTGTATCTCCAAACACCCTTTCCGGAAAAGGGCTTTTCCCCTTCTTTAATCATTTTTGACAATTTACTGTAATTATATTTTGTCTTGTAATTTACATTATAACCTTCATCCTTACAGTGAGGACAACCGTTAAAAATCAAGTTGTCCGCTAAAGGTCTACCACAGCGTATACATTCTACACCAATAAAACTGTTCAACATTAAACACCTACTCTTATTAATTCTCTGCTGGATTTACTCAAACTGCGATACCCCTTGTCAGTGACAACTATAGTATCTTCAATCTGGATACCTGCCCAGCCCAATTCATAATATGGGGTTTCAATGCACAACACCATCCCGGACTCCAAAACCGCCTTTACGCCAGGCGCTATAGTTGGGGGATCGTATACTTCGAGCCCAATCCCATGACCGCAATGATGCCGCTCATAATGGGGTATACCGGCCTTTCGGGTTACTTCCACTGCAATATCAAAAATATCTTCGGATATAACTCCAGGCTTAATTTGAGCAATAGCTTCCTCTTCTCCTTTTAGGATTGCACTGTAATATTCCTCAAGTTTTGAGGAGCTCTTTCCTACAACA
>JAQWCA010000310.1 GCA_028706065.1 Tepidanaerobacteraceae bacterium | reverse complement strand
TGAAGTCAAAATTTTCAAACTTCATAAGCATGGTTGGTTTACCTGTAAGTTCAGTGCTTAGTCTAACCATCTCTTCTGATGCATCCATAGCTACCGCCTCATAACCTCGTTTTAAGAAGTATAGAGTATCCCGCCCGGAACCACAGCCTGCATCGAGGATCTTTCCACTGGGAGTTACATATTTTAAGAATTTCTCGCAGGTTTCACTCATATCAGCCGTTAATGATCTGTTATAAAATTTCTCAGCGTTTTTATTATAAAACTCAATACTCATTTTAATATCCTCTCAAGTTTTAAAAATTTTCTTTGTAGAATTTTGAACACTTACTTTTTAGCCGGTATTCCAAGATGTCCTTAACATGCTCGACATATAAGCCTGTCGCGATAGCTGTTATTTTAGAATCTAATATCAATTCTTTATTGATTTCATCATAAATAAAATAATTAGAGCTTTTGCTTATATATTTTATCGGCATTTTTATTGCTTTTGTCCTGTATTTTTCCATTGACCATTCAAGATAATCTTTGTTGCTTTTATCTTTCATATCAGGAGCATATAAAGGATTTCTATAAAAATCTTTCATTCTATGTGCAATTATATCCACAGAAACTTTATGCCGAAGCTTGTTTTCATCTAAAAAACAGGATATGGTGGGAATCTTATATAGCTTGTCCATGGCCATCTTTTCAAGTTCTCTAAGAAAACCTTCGGCTTCTGAACCAAGCCATGTTTTTTCTTCTTCCGATAATTCATTTATGCTGTCTAAAAAATAAACATATCCGTTTTTTAAATACTCTCTTGTGGGAATATCAGAACCTTCATACAGATCAGTTCTAAGAGGTCCTCTGCCTAACTCATCTTTTAGCTTAAAATAGTCATTCTCAAGTCTTACAGAGAGTTTATCGTTCTTTTTCATCTCCTCAAATAAATCAAGCAATTTCATATCAAATTGTACATTGCAGCCTTCTGGATATGTATATTCATACTGAGCTCTTTTTTCTTTCACCATAGGATTCTTTCCGCTTAAAAGTAGCGGAAGCACGGGCGCCAATTTATAATTTCCAATGAAATCAAGAACCACAGTAGCATCTTTATTATCATGCTTTCTTAAGCCTCTCCCTAACTGTTGCAGAAATACAGTATATGACTCAGTAGGTCTGAGAAACAAAATGGTGTCGATTTCAGGAATATCAACACCCTCATTAAATATATCAACAACAAATAAGATACTCAGTTCACCATTTATCAGCTTTTCTATGGCAACTTTTCTGTCTTCAGAATACTCTCCTTCCCCTGTATGCACTGAAGCTGCCTTAATTCCTGCATTTATAAAGGCCTCTGTCATTGTGTTCGCATGTTTAATGGAAGTACAGAAAGCTACTGCTTTGCTTTTTCCAAAGCGTTTGAAATATTTTAAAACTAATTCAGCTCTTTTAGGCTTGCTAAGCGCATCTTCAAGTTCTTTTTCATCGTATTTTCCATTGCTGAAACTAATATCATTGTAATCAGTGTCATCATATATACCATAATAATTAAAAGGAACAAGGTAATCCCTTTCTATTGCCTCTTTCAGATTGATTTCATAGATAAGATTATCATCACAGAACGAATAAATATCTTTTTTATCCATTCTAAAAGGCGTAGCTGTGAGGCCCAGAAGGAACTCCGGCTTGAAATAATCCACTATTTTTCTGTAGCTTTGAGCTGCAACATGATGAAACTCATCAATAATTATGTATTGGAAATAATCTGGTTTAAACCATTCCTAATTTAAATACTTGGATTTGCCAAGGGTTTGAACACTGGCAAAGATAACATCCGCATCCTTTTCCGTTATTGAAGCCTTAAACGTCCCGAAAGTTTTCTCGGGCATGACCTTTGAAAAACTATAATATGCCTGATTTAAAATTTCCTCACGGTGCGCTATAAATAGAATCTTTTGATACTTCCTGCTGTCAAATGCAGCAAGATAAGTTTTACCAACACCGGTAGCCATCACAACAAGACCCTTTGAAACCTCACTTCTTGCCAACTCAAGATAATATAGTGCTTCAATCTGTGCGCCATATGGCTTAATCAAAATGGTTTTATATTTTGCTTTTTCTTCGGCTGCGCCGGTTGAATAAGATAATTTTTCACGAAGACTTGAATTGGATTCATTTTTAAAAAGGCTGCTTTTTTTCCATCCTAAACTATACGCTTTAAGAAATTCGTCTGTTAATTCCACAGACTGCTCGTTGAAGAGGATGTCAAAATTATCGTAAAACTGGGAAAATACCTCCTTTGATTTATCATGAGCTATTTTGTAATTCCATTCAACTCCGTTTTCCAATGCTGATGCTGAAATATTGGATGAACCAATATAGATTTCACCATCCAGATCATTTTCAAAAATATAAGTTTTAGGGTGGAATGAGATATCATTGTGCTTGAAAATCTTTATTTCGATTGTGTGTCCAAAACACATTTTCAACAGGTAAAGAGCTGATGGTTCCGTTATTCCAAGATAACAGCCTGTCAGTATTTGAACTTTTGCACCCATTTCCACAGCATACTTCAAATCCTCCAGAATTAATCTTATGCCCGATTCTCTGATAAAAGACGCTACCATCTTTATGCTTCTGGATTTTCGAATCGCTTGCCGTAAGCATGAACCAAATGTTACTTCATTATTCGTTATTAATGCACCTGAATGATTCACCATAGCTCTTCCTTAATTATTTTACGCCTCTCATGGTATTAATTTTCTATTCTAAAGCAACATATGCAGGTTCTGACCAGACCCTCAGATAATTCATTTCCAGTGAATTATCTGTTGGAATTCTTTACA
>JAQWCA010000309.1 GCA_028706065.1 Tepidanaerobacteraceae bacterium | reverse complement strand
CGTTTTTATGATGACAAACACTGATTATTCATACTTGAGTTCAAAAATAGTTAAAGAGGTTGCAAGTTTAGGCGGTTGTATAAGGGATGTTGTCCCGGATAATGTAGTGGTCGGATTGAAGGAGAAATATAAAGGCAAATAAATATAATTAAGCATAAAGGGTACCTTATTAGAGGGACCCTTTTTTTATTCTTCATATCATCAAATACAATTTAAAAAAATGCTTACTAAATTAAAATATTTCAATAGTAATCGCGAGTTATTTTTTGATATTACATATATTATTTTTACTTTAAAAATAAATACTAAGAAGATTCTTGACAGAACCAACCTGCTGAATTATAATATCTTAGAAGTCAATAGTTGAATAGTTTTGTCGTATTTGCACCTCTTCATCGATATTGGAGAGGATTATTAGCATTAGTCCTATTTTGCCCTTTATATTCAAGGGCTATAATTACCAGAATAAAAGATTTAACTGCGACATATATTAGACACATACATTTTGGTAAAAAATAAGAGGGGAGAAAAATTAATGGCAAAAAGAGAAATTGTACTCACCCAGGAAGGTCTTAGAAAAATGGAAGAAGAGCTTGGGTATTTAAAATCGGTTAGGCGCAGGGAAATTGCCGCTCGAATTAAACAAGCCATTGATTTTGGCGATATTAGCGAGAACTCGGAGTATGATGAGGCAAAAAATGAACAGGCCTTTGTGGAGGGTAAAATAGCAATTCTTGAAGAAAAGCTGAGGAATGCTAGACTTATTGACGAAGTAGATATATCGACCGATGAGGTTAGTATTGGTTCTAAGATAAGGCTAAAAGAATTGGACACAGGTGATGTCTTTGAATATATGATAGTGGGTTCAGCTGAGGCAAATCCACTGGAATTTAAAATTTCTAATGAATCGCCGGTAGGAAATGCTCTACTTGGAAAAAAGAGAGGTTCCGTAGTAGAGGTCTCCGTCCCTGCTGGCACTATAAGGTATGAAATCATGGATATCATGAAATAAATGGTGGAGGTTTTTTAATGGATCATGCAAATGACGTTAATGAGATTATGAAGGTCCGGCTACAGAAACTTCAAGACTTAAAAAACATGGGTATTAATCCTTTTGGTGACAAATATCCATATTCCCATAATTCCCAACAAATAAAGGGTAACTTTGTTGAGCTTGAAAATCAAAAGGTTAAAATAGCCGGTAGGATCATGGCAATCAGGGGCCATGGTAAAGCGGCTTTTTTTGATATTCAGGATGACAAAGGCAAAATACAAATTTATATTAAAAAGGATAATGTTTCGGAAGATACTTTTAAGCTGTATAATTTATTGGATATTGGGGATATAGTAAGTTTAGGAGGAAAGGTCTTTAAATCTAAAAGAGGCGAAATAACCATATCTCTTGACATGATGAAGCTTCTTGCAAAGTCCCTGAGACCTATGCCGGAAAAATGGCATGGTCTAAAGGATACCGATATAAGATATCGGCAGAGGTATTTAGATTTGATTGCCAATCCTGAAGTTAAACAGACTTTTTTAACCCGCAGTAAAATAATATCCGCTATGAGACGATATCTTGATGAAAATGGTTTTATAGAAGTAGAAACCCCGGTGCTTTCACCAATAGCTGGCGGCGCTGCTGCCAGACCGTTCATTACTCATCACAATGCCTTGGACATGGAGTTGTATTTACGCATAGCTACCGAATTATATCTCAAAAGGCTCATAGTCGGAGGATTTGAGAAGGTATATGAACTTGGTAAAGACTTTAGGAATGAAGGTATTTCTATTAAACATAATCCTGAATTTACGATGATGGAGCTTTATCAGGCGTATGCGGATTACAAAGATATGATGGAACTGACAGAAAATATGGTTGCACATATAGCCAAAGAGGTATTAGGTACTACAAAAATAAATTATCAGGGTGAAGAAATTGACTTGACACCGCCTTGGAATAGGATGACTATGATAGAGGCCGTGAAGCATTTTACAGGTATAGACTTTAACTCCGTAAATTCCGATGAAGAGGCAAGAAGGATAGCTAGCGAATTACATATAGAAGAGGTGGGGAATCAAGATACAATAGGTAAAATACTAAATCTCATATTTGAGGAGAAAGTAGAAGAGAACCTGGTGCAACCCACCTTTATATATGATTACCCCATAGAAATATCTCCGCTTGCCAAGAAAAAGGAAGACAATCCCAGGTTCACATATAGGTTTGAAGCCTTTATTACTAGGAGAGAGATAGCCAATGCCTTTTCTGAGCTAAATGATCCAATAGATCAGAGAGACCGATTTTTGCAACAGGTAAAAGAGCGAGAAGCGGGCGATGAAGAAGCCCATGTTTTCGATGAAGATTATGTAACCGCCCTTGAGTACGGGATGCCACCCACAGGTGGTTTGGGAATAGGTATAGACCGTCTGGTCATGCTTCTCACTGACTCTTATTCAATTCGTGATGTAATACTGTTCCCAACAATGAGGCCGAAGGCTTAATCCAGTATATTTTGTGTAATAAGCATAATAAATTCAAGATAACGAATTAAGCAGCATAAATGAGCATACCGTGAATATAATGTAGTAAGTTAATGAGAAGAGTAATAAAGGCGGGATATATCATTTGATAAGGCAAGCAACTTCATGGTATTATACTCAAGCAGTCACGGACAATTAAAAAATGCAGTAAGTTGACATCTAAAAAAAAGGGTGTTGACAAAAACAAAAAAAGTGGTAACATAAATAACTGTGACGCAAGAGCACCTAGACAACTGAATCAGTGTTATACCTGAGATAGATAAACACCACAGGCGAAAGCCTCGAAAGAGAAATCTAAGCTCAAAA
>JAQWCA010000308.1 GCA_028706065.1 Tepidanaerobacteraceae bacterium | reverse complement strand
TCCTGGAAGTTCTTTCAAATCATTTAAAAGCTCGTCGGCATAGTCGGTTATCTTGAAAAACCACTGCTCCAAGTCCTTTTTAATGACCTCGGATTTACAACGATCACATATTCCATTGACCACCTGCTCATTTGCAAGAACCGTTGCACAAGACGGGCACCAGTTTACAAAAGCCTTTTTCCGATAAGCAAGACCTCGATTATAAAGAAGTAAAAAGAACCACTGTGTCCATTTGTAATATTCCGGATGACATGTGGCCACTTCTCTGTCCCAATCATAGCTTAGCCCCAGTTGTTTTAATTGAGCTCTCATGTTTGCGATATTGCTCCAAGTCCATTCTGAAGGGTGTATACCACGTTGTATTGCGGCATTTTCCGCCGGGAGACCAAAACCGTCCCAACCCATAGGATAAAGAACGTTAAAACCGTTCATTCTTTTGAACCTAGCAACCACATCTCCAATGGAGTAATTTCGAACATGCCCCATATGAAGATTCCCCGAAGGATAGGGAAACATCTCTAGGCAATAATATTTCGGCTTATTGTAATCTTCCTGTGTTTTATATATATTATTTTCTTCCCATTGTTTTTGCCATTTACTTTCAATTGCTTTGAATTCATATTTCAACTCTAGCACCCTCCTTAAAAATGTAACTAAAAATAAAAAACAAAGAGCCTTTCATCCCGGTTAGGGACGAGAAGCTCTTTCTCGCGGTACCACCCTAATTGGCACAAAGGCCCAACTTAAACATTTTAACGCCTGTCGGCAACAGTCAAAGGCGAGTTCAAGGGTTTACTCTTTCCGGACTTCCACCAAGATTCCGAATCTCTGTATAGAGTAAGGCCCTATACTATTCCTTTCAGTCGTTTTACATTAATTCTGCATTGAGTTTTCTTTATTATATTCTAAGTCCTTTTGAGTGTCAATATTCTTTGTTGATAAAGTAACCGGTTTGGCATCGCTCCAGAGACGCTCCAGCATGTAATATTCTCTTTCGTCTCTGCCGAATACATGCACTACCACATCATAAAAATCCATTAATATCCACTGGCTTTTTTTATATCCTTCTTTACTTCTGAGCTTAAAACCATCCTCAGTAAGTTTTTTCTCCACTTCATCAGCCAGTGCCTGAACATGTATCGGTGATATACCCGTGGCTATTACAAAATAATCGGTAAACACCGTCATGTGACTAATCTCTAGGACTAAAACATCCTGACCCTTTTTATCTTCTAAAATACCAGCGGCCGTTAGGGCACACGTTTTAGGGTCTTTTATCATCCATTTCCCTCCATCTGTTAATCTACATCCTTTCCGACTATTATTGTTGGAAAATCAATACTATCTTCGGCTTCTTCCTTCATTTTGGCTTCTTTAAGGATTTTAGCAACTTTTTCTGCATCATCCTTTTTCCCTTTAGGATATATTATAGTTGTAGTTTCATAGTCAAAACTATCGGCATTGGCTATGTTTACCACTTTAAATCCCTGAGACTCAAGCTCATTGGCCACTTTAGATGCAATACCTTTAGCACCATTTCCATTTAGTACTGCCACTTTGATGTTGCTATCATCAAAGAATATCTCGTCTATAAGCTCATTCATCTGAGTCTGATAAGGGATAAAATAGCTTACTCCCGAAATGTATTTCCCTTCACCCGGTATTATATACATTTTAATATCTTCTTGTTTAATTTGCCGTGCAAAATTGGCAAGACTTACTAATTCTAAAGGCTGGATATCGGTTTCTATATTGTCTTGTATAACATCTATGATTTTCGGAAGTTTCAAAAGGGTGCTGGGTCTTAGAGCCGTCTTCGCCAGAGCTTCCATAAACTGCTGCTGAGCTTTAACCCTGCCAATATCAGCATCAGGATATTCCCTGTATCTTACAAATTGTTCGGCTTTATCGCCATCTAAAATTTGCTTTCCTGGCTGTATATTGATCCTAACACCGCCAACAGAGGGATCTGTGTATTTCATTTCTTCTTTTATGTCCATCTCTATACCGCCCAGGGCCTCTACGATATTCCTAAAGCTTGATAGCTTAACTACCACATAATTATGAATAGGTACCCCTAAAAAATCCTTAACCGTTTTCAACGCAAGATCCGCACCGCCGTAAGCCATAGCGGCATTAATTTTTTCAATACCCATGCCGGAAACCCTAACTCTGGTGTCTCTCGGAATTGATAAAACTCTTATATCCTTTTTCTTTTTATCCAAACTAAGAACTATCATGGTATCGGAACGATGTCGGTTATATTCATCCTTGGCCCCGATGGTACCAGCATCTAGCCCCAGAACCAATATATTCTGCCGACTTCCCTTTAAAAACTCGTCGGTACTGGGAGGATTAGAATCTGAATTCGGTTCCAACGGGTCGTTTATATTGCGTGCTACATAATAAAACCCACTTGCCAATGACATTATGATAAACAATAGGATAGCCAAAACTATTTTCAAAGGCCTTTTCATGCTTTTCCCTCTCTCTCCCTTTGCATGAGTATAAAATTTCTACCTAAAATTGTTCGCGGATGTAATAAGCTCCCTTTACTCAAGATATACCTTACTGTAGAATCAAAAGCACCTATTATTGCACCATCTAGATCTCTAAAGGCCTCCACTCTCAATTCATCTACTCCCGCAAAACATCTCCGAGGTTCAATTAAATCCGAAATAAAGATGATTTTATCAAGTGGGCTCATGCCCATATCACCTGTAGTATGGATTTTTATAGCTTTAAGGATTTCTTTATCATTTACACCATAATCCTGTTTAGCTATAACAGCACCAAGGGGCCCATGAATCAAGGCCTTTTCCCACTTTTCAATATCATCTAAAAGTATACCAAA
>JAQWCA010000037.1 GCA_028706065.1 Tepidanaerobacteraceae bacterium | reverse complement strand
TTTAGGGCTTGGGAAAGTTTATCGATGGTTTCCAGAGAAGGCTGTTTTTTTCCAAGCTCGATTTCACTGAGGTAAGAGACCGACAGTCCAGTTCGCAAGGCCATATCCTGCAAAGTCATATTTCGCTTTTGGCGAAGCTCTCTAATGAGCTTGTTATCTATCATAAGGCGTACATCCCTTCATACAAAATTGTTTAAAATTTTAAGCTTAACTAAAGAAGATTTTCGCAAAATATAGTTATACTATAATACTAGTATAGTATAACCACAAAACTCGGTCAAGAAAAACAAAAAACATTTTAGGAGGAATATCAAATGAAACCATTAACCATTACCGATGATAATTTTGAGCAGGAAGTAATAGAGGCTAAAGGAAAGATCCTTGTAGATTTTTGGGCACCTTGGTGTGGGCCCTGCCGCATGATGGGGCCGGTTATTGATGAGATCGCCGCTGAATATGAGGCAAGCCTAAAAGTGGGAAAACTCAATGTAGATGAAAACTCCAATACTGCATCTCGCTATGGTGTAATGAGCATTCCCACTCTATTGGTTTTTGAAAATGGTGAAGTAGTAAACAAAATAGTAGGATTTAAACCAAAGAACGATTTAGTAGCGGAGATTGGACTATAATATAGAGTGATTTATCAACAAAACTAAACTGCCCCCGAAAAATTAACTCGGAGGCAGTTTTTTGTGTAAATGGTGACTTGCTTATACGTAATTAGATAATACTCCTTGCTCCCATTTGCTTGGAAATTCTCATTGCAGCATCTCTAATAGTTTCCTTATAGCTAGTCATGATATGCTTATCAAGCCTTTGCTCAGGACTTGATATACTGATGGATGCTACCACCTTATTCTCATTGTTAAATATTGGAGCTGCGACGCATGATAAACCTATTACTGTTTCCTCGGTATCAGTGGCATAGCCTTTTTTCCGAACGCTTTTTAATTCGGTATAAAGCTTTTCAACATCAGTAATAGTATTTTTAGTAACCTTAGTTAACCCCTTCGTTTCAATATACTCTTCAACATACTCTAACGGTTTAAAAGCTACAATGGCTTTTCCCATTGCCGTAGAATGAATACGGTCCCTTCCACCAATAGGGCTGTCCTGCCTTAGAGTGTTCTTACTCAAGACTTTTTCTATATAGACCACATCATAATTGTCTATAATGCCTAAGTTAATTGTTTCACCGGTCTTATCTCCCAATTCTTGCATTATAGGTTTTGCGACTTCCCTCAAATTAAGATCTTCGACAATCTTGTTCCCTATTTCAAAAACTTTTAGAGACAATTTGTATTTTTGGTTTTCGGGATTTTGATCAACAAAACCCACATGTTTCATACTCGCCAGAAACCGATGTGCCGTACTTTTATTAATGTTAAAGTCATTACTGCATTCAGAAACACTTACTTCTCCTTTCTCACTTAAATACTCTAATAGATTTAACGTTCTGACTGCTGAATTGATTAAAAAATATGGTTCACTCATTGATATATCTCCTTTGTATCACATATAGTATGATATTATCATTCTACACTACTTCACTGCAATTTAAAAGGTTTTTATAAATTTTAGCAATAATATTTAGTTTTGTAATATAAAATGGATTTCGGAGCTTTATGCACCAAGGGTATCAGTTAATTCAGCTGGGTTTGCAATGAGTGCACATTGTAAAACCTAAGAGAGCCTAAATCAGGCTCCCTTTAAGCATGCTAAAAAATTAATTCATGAATCTTGGTTAATCATCATCCTAGCCCTTAAGAATAAGGTCTATAGGATAATCATAGAGGGATTCATTGTCGGTTTCGGTAACTCTTATGCTGGCGTCAACTTCAAAGCCTACTTCTTCATGCCAAATACCGGGAATCAAATGGAGCGCCATATTAGGCTTAAGCACAGTTTTATCTCCCGGACGAAGGCTTATAGTCTGCTCACCCCAGTCCGGTGGATAGTTAAGCCCGATGGAATAACCTAAACGCGCTTCTTTAACTACAGTGGAATGAGCAATAGCCTTACGCCAAGTTTCTTCTACTTCTTCAGCTGTAACACCTGGTTTTACAAATTCAATAGCCGCATTTAAACCTTCCAAGACTACATCGGCAGTTTCCTGCATCAATGAAGGGGGATTTTTTCCTAAGAAAATAGTCCTGGCAATCGGAGCATGGTAGCGTCTGTAAACACCGGTTAACTCCAAAAGGACCGGTGCATCTGCTTCATATATATGCTCTGTCCAAGTTAGATGGGGTGTTTTTATGGCCTCCCCTGTCATCATCAATGGAACAATAGCAGGGTAATCCCCAGCGTATTCTTCGGTACCGGCGTACTGGGCAGCAACAATCTTTGCAGCGGCATCACATTCTCGTACCCCAACATCAATAGATTCGATTGCTGTATCCATAACCTTAGCAGCTATTTGGCCCGCTCTCCTCATAAATTTGATTTCTGCTTCAGATTTTATAATCCGTACCCAATTAACCAAGGTATTAGCATCGACAAATTTGGCATTAGGTAAGGATTTCTCCAGTTCTACATAGCTGCGATGGGTAAAATAAAACTGATCCATCTCTACTCCGATGGTTTCCTTATCCCAACTTTTTTCTTTGATAACATCCGCCACAAAGTGCATAGGATGCTTAACTAAAGAGTGAACGTAGTCATCAGCATATTGGATAATATTTTCGTCAGAAAGATAGGTTGTTATCCTTGCACCGTTGGCATCCATGCCACGGCCAATCCATACAGGTTCTTCCTGTTTCATAGATACTAACAAACACTGATGCACATAAAAACTCCAACCATCATAGCCGGTAAGGTAGTTCATATTCGCGGGCTGCGAAATGAGCAGTAGTTCTATACCTTTTTCTGCCATACTCTCTTTGGTTCTTTGTATCCGTTCAGTGTATTCTTCTTTCGAAAATGCTGGCATATGAAATCCTCCCTTAAAATCTTTTTATTTTGTTTTTTCTTCTTGCAATAGTTTAATTACATAATAAATATCCTTACTTTTGTAACACTTCCATCTTACTTAAAAAATTAATTGCATATCTGACATACATTTCTACGCCTATCGGCAGAGTATCCTCATCAATATTGAACCGAGGGTTATGATGAGGATAATGACTATTTTTTGCTTTGTTGCCCGTTCCTAAGAATACAAATACGCCAGGGATACGTGCAGAGAACTCAGAAAAGTCTTCACTGGCCATACAGGAGTATGGTATTACTTCTACCGGGGTAACTACATGGCTAGCCGATTCAATTGCCAGCCGAGTCATGACAGGATTATTTATTAGAGGTATGTTTTCTCTATAGGATTCTACTTCACAATGGCAACCGTTAACGGTGCATACTCGTTCGGCCAACCGTTTTAGACGTTCCATCGGGTTTTCTTCTCCACTGTCATCATAAAGAGTGCGGATTGAACCCTCTAAAGTCACTGTATCTGGGATAATATTTGCCTTACTGCCCCCGGAAATGGAACCAAACATTATTACCGTAGGTTTCATAAGACTAATTTCTCGAGTCTGAATTCGCTGTACGGTTTGAACTATATCGCAAGCTGCAATGATAGGATCTACAGCTGCTTCCGGATATCCGGTGTGGCCACCGACACCCTTTACAGTAATCTTAAATATTTGCAAGCCAGCCATAACGGTGCCGGAAGAAATACCAATTTTACCTGATGAAATAGATGTCCACACATGAGCACCCATGACAGCATCCACCGTAGGACTCTCTAAAACCCCTTCTTCAATCATAGAGAGAGCTCCGGCAATTTCTTCATTAGGTTGAAATACCAGTTTAATACTTCCAGATAGTTCTTCACGCATATTACTTAATATTTTTGCTGCCCCTAAAAGCATAGCCACATGGGCGTCATGACCACAGGCATGCATAATGCCTGGGTGTTTAGAACGGTAGGGAACATCATTTTCCTCATTTATCGGCAATGCATCTAGATCAGCCCGAAGCATCAAAACCGGGCCGGTTTTACAGCCTTCTATCAGGCCGACAACTCCCGTCTTGGCTATCCTTTTAGTAGCTATACCCAGGTCCTGCAGATATTTTTCTACAATACCGGCAGTGCGATATTCCTGAAAACCTAACTCAGGATTGGCATGAAAGTCCCGGCGTAAAGCCACTACTTCCTTGGTTACCGATGCAACTACTTTCTTCACTTTATCAGTAATATGCCATCACTCCTTTTGCCTACCAACAATCTGTTCAAATATAGCTGCTGAATAATAATTTACATATAACCGTTAAAACTTTGCTTTACTACTGCAGTATAGACGTAATTAATCATTGTAATAAAATCAAATATCGGCAGCCCTGTGGCCTGCTGCACTGCCGGCCCATAAGGAGCTAACACACTGCATTCAAAAAGTAATAGCTTAACCTCCGGAACTTCAGCTATCATTTGTTTGGTTACAGATAACACTTCAGCCTCTACCTCTTGTTTATTCAACTTGCCTGTCTCATCAATGAAAGCAGCTGCAAAGTTGCAACAATCTTCAAGCCCCCGAATAATAAGCTTTTCACCAAGATCTGCACCACAAGGGCCAAGCACTGTTTGATCAAGTGACTTGCTATTTGCAGTTATTATCCCTATCTTATCTTCTTGCCCTATTAAACGTTCCATAAAAGGAACTTGAAGTAAGCTGGACATGAAAATTGGAAGACCTAAATGACGAACCAAGTCCTTTTGATATATCGCCATAAAACCACAATCCCCTGTAATCGCTCTGACACCGTCTTTTTTTAATTCCAGTGCTGCATTAACTATAGAATCTACTAAATCCATATCATGATTGAAAATACGCTTTACTGTTAAACCGGGCACTCGGTTAAATCTCACAGGGAAACTATAGGTCGTAGCATTTGCGACATCACCGGGAATATATGGTGCACAGCTATCAAGCAGTAGTATGCCAATAGGCTCTCCATAGCTTACTTGACCTGGTTTTACCCGGTAAATCACAGAAAAACATCTCCTTTCTCAATTAGGAAGATTAACTAATCAAGATCAAATCAATGCACTATTAGGCAAGAACAATGAAATCTGCGGAAACATAACGAGCAAAACAGTAGCAAAGAGTAGTATTAAAACAAATGGCCATGTAAGACGAATAACTTCTAAATATGGCCTTCTAAAAATTATTTGAGCGGTAAAAATATCGCAGCCGAAGGGAGGGGTCGCCGATCCGATTGCTGCCTGCAAGCATACCAAAACACCTAACAATATAGGGTCAATACCGGTTGCGAGTACGTATGGCGCAAAGATTGGGCATAGAACATAAATTGCAACTATTGGATCTACAAACATGCAGGCTATAAAGAAGGCAGCATTAATAACAAATACGACATATAGATATGATGGATCCGGGCCTAATATACTTGGTAAGATCATTTGCGGTATCCTCTGGAAACTAAGTATAAACGACAGAACCTGACCAGCACCTACTAATACGAATACAGCACCGGTAACTACCCCTGTCGATAAAAAACTCTCAACCAAATGGTCCCACTTAAGTGTTCGAAATACTACCCCTTCAAGAAATAAGGCATATGCAACTGCCGCAGCCGAAGCTTCTGTAGTGCTAAAAATTCCGGAATATATGCCACCTATTATTATAATTGGGAATCCAAGCACCGGAAGGCCTTCCTTTAAAGCCTGTTTTCGTTCAGCCCAGGTTGCCTTTGGAATTGTATTGATACCAGCAATTTTAGAATAAATATAACAATACACAGAAAACAAGAAAAATATTAACAGCCCTGGCAAAATACCGGCAAGAAAAAGTTTACCCACAGATGTGTTGGTAACCACTCCATATACTATGAACCCAATACTTGGTGGTATTAAGAAGGCAATATCACTGGAGTTAATAATTAATCCAAGTGTAAAAGGACTAGAGTATCCGGCTTCTAACAACATAGGGCGCATTGTTCCTCCAATAGCGGCAACCGTTGCTTGTGTAGAACCGGAAACTGCTCCAAATAAAGTACAGCTAGCTGCAGTTGTGATTGGTAATCCACCGGGAATATGGCCTAAAAAGGACTTTACCATGTTAATGAGTTTCTTTGCTGAGCTGCCTGTTGTCAAAATGTTGGCACCCAGTATAAACATAGGAACGCAAACCAAGGCAGGTGGGCTTATTCCAGACATGAGTTGTTGCACTATAATTTGTGTATTCAAATCAGGTAAATACAACATTAAATAGAATATTACCGAACCCAAGAGTACTACCATGAAAGGAAATCCCAACAGTAGTTTGAGCACCATGCTTGCGGCTAAAAATACCATATATCTTCACCTCACTGTAAGTTTATTATTACCCTTCTTCGTCGTACTCGCCTTTTTGCTCCGGAGATATCCACACTTCTTTTTCCAAAATATTTTTATAGATTGTTCTTAGATATTGTATACCGGCCAACAAAAAACCAGCGATAACCACTATATATAGGACCCAATACCGAATTCCCAATGATGGAGTTACTTGCTTTGTTTTTCTTGTTATTACCAGTGCATTATAAGTGTAGTGAGTCATTAAAAACATTATCAATGCACTGTAGGCAGATATAATATAGATCATCACTTTCTGAACTCCGGGCCATTTAGTACCTACGGCGTCAAAAATGGCACCCATACGAATATGGCGCCCTTTCCTTGCTGCGTAACTTACTCCCACAAAGGTTACAACGAGTATTAATATCATAGAAACTTCTTCTGCATAGTAGATGCATCGAAAAAATTTCCGTGCTATTACATTTGCAACTAATAATACCGCAAGTGCAAGAGTACCCAAGCTAAGAATAGAAACCTCTATAATATCTGTAACCTTGCCAACCTTACTAAAAATGACACCTATGCTTGTATTGAGTTTATTTCCTGCTTCTTCCATGTATATAACCTCACTTTTAAGTGGATTTTCTTAGGCGAGGAAATATTTCCCCGCCTAAGAAAAACTTTAGTTGATTCCTAAAGCGGCCTTAGCATTGTCGATATCTTTTACAAGTGCATCATAAATCGCTTTAGCATTAGGTCCACCCAATTCAAAGAAGTGTTCATGTGATTGAATACCTTTTTCTTTAAATTCGCTAAGGGCTTCACCTTTAATTTCAACTATTTCTATTTCATCTCCCATTTCAGCTAACTCCGCTTCATGGCGTTTATTCAACCATTCAGCTTCCGGAATAATGGCATCTACCCACCAATCACGCATTTTTTCTTGAGCTTCTACCGGCAGGGAATCGAAAAACTGCATGTTAACAGTTGGAATACCAACGAAAGGTTCTGCGTAAATTTGGGTCATATAATTTTGCACTTCGTAGAAGCCCATACTTTTATTTGCATAACATGGTTGAACTTGTGCATCAAGCAGTCCTGTCTGTAAGGCACTATATATTTCTCCATAGGCTAAAGCAGTAGGTGAAGCACCATAAGCACGATATGCTCTACTTAACATCTCAGAACCCATAAGACGGATATTTATACCGTACATGTCCTGTACTGAATTGATGGAATCGTTAGAAGTAATCCATTGCCATCCATGATACAAAATACTTAGGGGTACTAGTCCCTCCCTACGGAAACATTCTTCTAATATGGCCATGGAATCCCCATTTCGAACTACCCATTCCAGTACTTCTTCTATTCGTTCCTCCGGCCAAATATAATGAAGACCAAATACTTGAGCCTCAGGGACGAAGGAGCTTATCCAAGCATAGTCGGAGTAAACAAGTTCTACTACACCTAGCTGACACAATTCGTTTATATCACGATTTTCTCCGATGGTTCCAAATGGATAAACATCAATTTTAAACTGACCTTCTGACCACTCCTCCATTGCGTCTGCAAAGTGATTGCCCCAAACAGTCATAGGGTCTACTTCAACCTCTTCCGAGGCTAACCTAGCCTGAATTGGTTTTTCAAAAAGAGAAGCCACCTCTGAACCATTGCCTTCTGATGTTTCCGGTTCAGCGGGCTCGGTCGGTTGACCACAACCTGTCAACATTAATGTTCCGATTATGAGAATTGCTAAAACCAAATGGACATGTTTCCTACTAAACATTTAAAAACCCCCTTTTGATTTTTTTAAAAACATAGAGTAATAAGTTTACTTAATCACACCTCCTCATTTGTGTATGTCGAGCAGATAAAAGTAGAAGTCCGGTTTGCCCATTCTTAGTTGTCAAAAAAATAACTGAAACTTCCCAAGACTATATTAATTTAATTCTAGGGGAGTTATTACAAATCCTACTTTATATAGCACTAATATACTGAAGATTTTCCAATTTAAGATATAGATGAATTAGATAATTGGGAAATATCGGAGGATGTATTAAACGAGTTTCTTTGCTATTTATTTCATAAATAGACAGTTTAAGAATAAGATTATCATTTTTAGACAGGATTCAGGGCATTTTGTCACACTATAAATGACGTAGTGTACCATTATTATATCTATTCTATAAGAAATTTCAAATTCCTGCTAACTTAATAAAATTTTTATAAATTAAATTTTTATTCTTTTTATTTATATTTTTCGATAAATAAAAATACAGTTTAAAAAGAATATTCCATAAAATTGTTTTAAAAAAGAAGGAGTTTGAGAAAAAACGTAGAATAAATAATATATAACAGGACATCGTAACATATAATGTTACGAACACCATTAAAAATTAGTACATTATTTTTGAAGGAGGTGATGAATTGTCTATCAGAAAAGAGGTTAAGGAACTTATAGACGAGGCTATTGAGTTAAGGAGAGATTTTCACAGACATCCAGAATTGGGATTCAAAGAATTTAGAACTTCCGCAATTATAGAAAAGTACTTAAAAGATTTAGGATTAGAGGTCAGGCGAATTGCAAAAACAGGGATCGTCGGTATTTTAGAAGGTAGCATGACCGGTAAAACTGTGATGTTTCGTGCAGACATGGACGCACTTCCGATTCAGGAAGAAACCGGATTGCCTTTTCAATCAGAAAATAAAGGAGTCATGCATGCTTGTGGGCATGATGGCCATACCGCCATGCTATTGATAGCAGCTAAAATCTTGTCTCAACATAAGTCCCAGATAAAGGGCAAAATCAAATTTGTATTTCAACCAAATGAAGAAGATGCGGGCGCTCAAATCATGATTGATGAAGGGGTACTGCAAAATCCAAAGGTTGATGCTGCCATTGGTTTACACTTATGGTCACCCATTCCTACCGCTAAAATTGGCATTGTATCAGGTCCCATCATGGCATCTAGTTATTATTTTAAATTGACTATCAAGGGACGAGGGGGCCATGGAGGTGCACCTCATAAGGCGATTAACCCATTGAATCCGGCCGTAGATATTATTCATGGAATTAAAACAATGCAAGCGGAAGAATTTGATGCCATGAAGCCAACTTTAATCACCATTGGCAAAATTGAATACGGAACAAAAGCAATTATCATACCCGATATGCTAACTATGGAAGGTTCAATTCGCTGTCTACACAACAATGAAAAACAAGTTCATGAAAGATTCAAAGAGTTAGTGGCCGGAATTTGCATAAATCATCGGACAGACTTTGATCTGGAATTAAAGTGCGGAAATAGCTTACTAAAAAATGATCCCACTTTAACTAAGTTGGTTATGGAAACCGCAGAAAAAATATTGGGAGAAGGCAATATTTTAACAGAAGATGTCAGTGTAATGCTTGGCGATGATTTTGCTGAATTTGGTAATGAGGTGCCAGTAGTTTACTATTTTGTAGGTACAGCTGATATTGAAAAAGGAACTCATTACGAGCATCATAATGCTTCTTTTAATATTGATGAAGACTCGCTGCCAATCGGTATAGAAATGCACGTAAAAACGGCTTTGGCTTATTTAAACAGTATATGAATATAAAACCTATCGATGCACGCATTGAGATATAAAAAAAATAATAGCTTTGAAGATCAACGGAAATCAAAGCTATTAAAGATTAATTATTATACAGAAAGAATCTCTTATACAAACTATATATATCATAAGTTATATCTTATGTAAAGTGAAGGAAAAGGCTTTGTCGGATAATAAAATATTGAGGGAGGTAAGACCATGCAAAATATTATTAATACCATAGTTTATATATCTGGTTGGCTGTGGGGTTGGCCAATCATTGCGCTTTTGTGTATAGGAAGTATATTTTTATCGATTAGGTTAAAATTTTTCCAATTTGCGAAATTTCCTTATATTATGAAACAAACTTTCGGAAAGATATTTGATAAAAACAAAGGTGACGGAACAGTAACAGCATTTCAAGCCCTTACTACAGCGATAGCTTGTACAGTAGGTGCTGGAAACATTACAGGGGTTCCGGTCGCCATTATGCTTGGTGGTCCTGGTGCGATTTTCTGGATGTGGATAATTGCCTTGTTGGGGATGGCTTTGAAGTATTCGGAAATTGCCTTAGCTGTAAAATACAGAACTAAAGATGATAAAGGTGAGTATGTTGGTGGACCGGTTTACTATATGGAAAATGGTTTGCATATGAGATGGCTAGCAATCATTTTTGCCATTGGGCTGGCATTTGAAGTATTTGTCAGTACTATGGTGCAGGCCAATTCTCTGGCTGCTTCAGTTAAAGCTTCCTTAAACATAAATCCGCTTATCTCAGGTATTGTTATTATGATCTTAACAGGTATTGTGGTCATAGGTGGGATCAGATCAATTGCTAAGTTTACAGAAAAGTTCGTGCCGGTAATGGCTACTTTATATATTGGAGCTGCTTTAATTATCGTGCTTATGAACATCGGGCAATTTCCCATGGTTATTTCTTTGATTTTTAGACACGCCTTTACAGCTTCTGCAGCCTTTGGGGGTTTTGCCGGTGCGGCCGTATCTGCCGGTATCCGCAATGGTTTTGCAAGAGGTTTATACTCAAATGAAGCGGGTCTTGGAACTTCGCCGATTGCTCATGCAGCTGCTATTACCGATCATCCTTCAAGACAAGCCTTTTGGGGCATCGCCGAAATTTTCGTGGATACCTTTTTGATCTGTTCATGCACTGCTTTTGTTGTATTGAGCACCGGTGTTTGGACACTACCTGATGCCGGCGAAATCGCGGGTGGCTTGACCACTGCAGCTTTTGGTGCTGCTTTTGGTAATACAGGCAGTATTTTAGTAAGCGTTTCCCTAATGATGTTCGTGTTTTCTACCTTGGTTACTTTGATTTATTACGGAGAAAAACAAACAGAGTATCTTTGGGGTATGAAAGCTTCTTTAGTGGTTCGATGGATTTATGTTCTATTTCTTCCTGTAGGTGCGGTTGGTGCTGCTTCTTTCCTCTGGCAGTTCCTAGACTTATCTTTAGCTATGATACTGATTCCGAACGTTATTGCACTGCTACTAATGAGTAAAGAAATTGTTGAAATAACCAATGACTTCTTCACATCTGATAAGTTTTATTTAAAAGATATTAAAGAAAAGAAAAGTATCAGTGCATAAGTGACGTTTATAGACTTATTTAGGGACGGTTAGGGTTTATACCAGCAAAGAGACAGTTCAAGATATTGTTAAAATCTCTCAATTAACCAATATCTTTATTGAGGGGATTTACACACATTTGGCAACAGCGGATCGGCTAAAAGATCAGAGTTATGTCAATATGCAATATGATAAGTTTATGAAAATCTTAAATCAATTGATTACTTGCTAAAAGAAGGATTTTCGTTATTTGTGTCGAATCAAGATATATAACATAAAGGAACGATATAACATATAGTGTTACCAAACTATAAAAATTATAAAAAGGAGTTGGTATAGATGGCCAGAGTATGGGAATCAGCTCAACTTCACATGAAGACAGCATGTGAATTAGCCGGTTTAGAACCCGAGGTCAC
>JAQWCA010000307.1 GCA_028706065.1 Tepidanaerobacteraceae bacterium | reverse complement strand
CAAAGGAGGTAATGACACTCTAAGCACATTTAATCTATAATATAAATCTTGACGAAACGTACCCTTATTAACCGATTCTTCTAAATTTCGATGGGTTGCAGCAATAATGCGGACATCAATTGGAATAACCCTGTCACCACCTACCCGTATAATAGCTTTTTCTTGAAGGACTCGAAGGAGACGGGCTTGTAATTTTAGCGGGAGTTCACCGATTTCATCAAGAAATATGGTGCCATTGTGAGCAAGTTCAAACAATCCCTTTTTGCCTCCACGGCGAGCACCGGTAAAAGCCCCTTCTTCATAGCCGAATAGCTCACTTTCCAAGAGGTTTTCAGGAACTGCCGCACAATTGACAGCAACGAACGGTCCATCTTTACGATCACTGTTGTTATGTACACTTTGGGCAAACATTTCTTTTCCAGTGCCGGTTTCTCCGGTAACTACAACTGCAGCCTCGGCTTGGGCAAATTGTCTAGCTTGTTCAATAACCTTTTTCATTGTAGAGCAACAGGTTATAATATTATCAAAGGTATGTTGAGCAACATGACCTTTTAAATAAAGTTCTCTTCGTACTTTATTCTCAACGGCTTGAAGATGACCGGCATCCTGGAATGTTATTACAATACCGGTTGTTTCATGGTTTGTTATCACAGGCACTAAATTGTGAACGACCATGGAATTCCCTACTCGGTGAAGTTCTCCTAAGAGAGGTTTACACTTTTCTTGAACTCTTTTTAATGCCAGACTTGGTAGTACCTCCCCGGCAGTTTGACCTAAAAGTGAAGTTTTCGCTTTACCTAATATTTTTTCTGCCGCAGGATTAACCAAAGAAATCTTGCCTTGGGCATCTGTAGCAATAATTCCTTCATATGTGAAATCGAGTATTGCTTTAAACTGTTCTGCTTTGGCTTTTTCTCTTCGACGTACCGAAACTAACTCTTGAGCTTCTCTTAATGCTATGCTTATAGATTCTTTGCCTGAGGTTACAAGCATTGACTGTAGCCCTAATTTTTTGCTATAGCGGACCGATACCGCATCACCGACTATTACCTGTATACCATCTTTCTTAGCCTTTTCAATCACATATAATGCGTCTTTTTCATCTTTTATTTCAAGTTCCTCGATTTTTACATCTAAAACTTCTTCTAAACTCTTACTCCCATATATAATATTTCGAAATCCCACGACGCCTATATGATCACCATATCTCTTAGCACTGGCTACAGCCCTTATAATATCATATGGACTAACTATAATCTCCATCACAGGTTCGTCTAGTTGTTTGGCTATAGCTGTTGCAGTGCCGCCCCGGCTTATTATTACTTCAGCACCTTCATCGATGAGTTTTCTTGCTGTCTTAACTCCGTCCTCTAAATCACCTACAACAATTGCCGCCTCAACTTCAAGCTCATCACATACCTGTCGTGCAATATCTGATAATTCTGGATAAGGTGCTACAATCGCCAATTTATAAGACATCGGTAATTACACCCCCTTATTTAACGATATATAAACCCTAAAGTAACCGGTTCAGAGTATTTATCTTATTTAAAAGGCCCCAAGTTGGGGCCTTTTAAATATCTATTTCATTTCCTTCGCAGCTTTTACTATATCTTCCGCAGTGAGATTATAAAGCTTCAACAATTCATCGGGTTTGCCGGACTGACCGAATTGGTCTTTTATTCCTACTTTCCGCATGGGTGTGGGTTTTTTCTCTGCCAGAACCTCGGCCACAGCACTGCCGAGACCTCCGATGATGGTATGTTCTTCAGCGGTGACAATGGCACCACATTCTGCAGCTTTTAATATTATTTCTTCATCAATGGGTTTTAGTGTGTGTATATTAACCACCATAGCATTTACTCCATCATGTTCAAGAAGTTTAGCTGCTTTTAATGCCTCACCTACCATTATCCCTGTGGCTATAATGGCTACATCGGTACCTTCCTTCAATATTTCACCTTTTCCTATTTGAAAGTCGTAATCCTCATCAAATATGGTTTCAACTGCCATACGTCCAAAGCGTAGATATACCGGTCCTTTGTGGAGAGCAGCTGCCTTTACGGCTTTTTTAGCTTCAACACCGTCAGCGGGATTAATGACGGTCATGTTGGGCAAAGCCCTCATAATAGCCAAATCTTCTATCGATTGATGAGTAGCTCCGTCTTCACCAACTGTTAATCCAGCATGAGTGGCAGCTATTTTAACATTTAGCTGGGGGTAACAAATGGAATTCCTTACCTGTTCAAAGGCCCTCCCAGTTGCAAATATAGCAAAAGTGCTGGCAAAAGGGATTTTGCCACAGGTAGCAAAACCAGCTGCAGTGCTCATAAGATTTTGCTCAGCGATACCCATATTAAAAAATCGCTCAGGATACTTTTTTGCAAAAATCGCTGTCTTTGTGGAACCGGAAAGATCCGCATCCAACACTACTATTTCCTTTATTTCCTCACCAATTTCGGCGAGAGCTTGACCATAAGCTTCACGAGTCGCTACTTTCGTCATCTATATCTCCTCCAGAAAATTGTATTTAAAGTGCTTTTAGGGCTTCTGCTAATTGCTCTTGTGATGGTGCTTTTCCATGCCACCCTACCTGATTTTCCATAAAGGGCACACCTTTACCTTTTATTGTTTTTGCTACTATTACAGTTGGTTTACCTTTCACGCTTTTTGCTTGTTCAATAGCTTCGATAATCTGCTTTATGTCATGACCATCTATATCTATTACATTCCAGCCAAAAGCTTTAAACTTTTCTTGAATGCTTTCAGGTGACATAACTTCTTTAATTGGACCGTCTATATGCAGACCGTTATTATCTACAAAGGCCGTCAGATTATCTAACTTATAATGGGCTGCAGCCA
>JAQWCA010000306.1 GCA_028706065.1 Tepidanaerobacteraceae bacterium | reverse complement strand
GTGTCGTAAGAGTGTTATCAACTCCTCTTTTAGGTGCTGTCATGATTGTCCCTATAAACGGCTTTAAAGGATATGTTACCTCACGTACTACGTTAAAAGTACCCGTTCCATCAGATGTAGTTCCGCTCGGTCCTGGTTTGTGATATGTAATTACTGTATAGGGCCCTTGAAGATCGGGAAATTCAACATTCCCTGTCAGGTTTCCCAATCCTGGCATAAAACCAGTCCAACCTCTTTCGGAGGGAATAATGTCTTCAATTTCTACTACTAAGAGATCTCCGGCTTCAAGGCCCTCTACAAAAATAGGCCCAGCTACTGGATTTACCCTAATTGGCATGTCATTGAGAAAAGGTAATGCTTCAGGAGTAGCTGGAAGGCCTTCATCTGCAATTTTCCCAAAGAAATTATCCTGGGTCTCAACAAGAAAGGTCTCACCTGCATTAATCCTTAATACCGGTTCCATATTTGCACCGAAGTCCGTAACAATGGCCTTATCCCTGCTGATTTTTTGTTGTGTCATCAAATTTTGCCTCCTTTAAATTTTGTGATTTTCTTTTCCCAATACTTTTAAATTTATTCTCCCCGTTTGCACACCCACCTCTTTCCTTTCTTCAAAAAAGCACCCCAAATAAAGGAATTCCCACCCCCCTCCTATAAAAACAACACTCAGATGGATATGAATATTTCCTCAGCACTTTAATAGAAAGTTTTCAATATACTGCTCCTTGTTACTCCACCAACTCAGCAAGATGTTTAACATCAATATCATTGCCAAGCGCCTTAGCCCCTCCTCTAAGCTGAAGCAGGCAACCAGGACAAGCGGTAATCAAATGTTTTGCACAGGTCTTTTCCGCTTTGGATAGTTTCTTTTTCATGATCTGTTCGGATATATTCGGTAGTTTCAAGCTAAATGCCCCAGCCATCCCACAGCAAGCATCATACTCATCCATCTCCACCAATTGATAACCAAGCTTCTTGATTATCTGACGAGGTTCATCTATAACTCCTAACCCCCGCCGCAAGTGGCAAGGATCGTGATAGGTTGCAATACAATCAAATTTTGGTTCAATATTTTGAAATCCCGTTTCAAAAACAAATTGACAATAGTCAAATGTGCGTTGGTAAAGATAGTCCTTTGCCTCCGGCAGAACCTCACCATACCGCTTCTTGATTACCTCGGCACATGTAGGACATGGTGTCACAATAAAATCCGGATCGATGGCCTTAATTTTGCTAAAATTAGAACGAGCTATCTCAATAAACGCATTTTTCTTACCAGTATGGTGGGCAGGCCCTCCACAACACCCATATTCATGTAACAGAATCGGCTGATAGCTGCATTTTTCCAAAAACTTAATAATCTTCTCCCCAATTTCAGGAAAGATGTACTCTACTAAGCACCCTGGAAAAAACAATACTCTATTATTCGATATTTTTTTTATAGAAGATTGTATATATCTATCACTAAGAGGCTTTGTGGAAATAGAAGGTATATATTTTTGTCCCGCAAACTTTCGCGTAAGAAATAATGGAAAATTACCTCCCGGAGACACAACTTTCCCGGCATAAGCACCCAATTTCATGAAAGAATTAAATCTTGTATCTTTTTTCAAAAACCCATCAACCAGCAAGTCTAGTACTGCTGATTTGTTTTTTTCCACAACCTCTTCCCTGATTAACAGAATAAGATCTGGGATATTGATACCAGCAGGACACACTTCTTTACATCTAAGACAGCTAGCACAAAAATTATGTATATCCTTAGCCTCATCCAATCCAGATAAGAGGTATGTGAGTATCGTACCGATGGGACCAGTATAGGTATGCCCCCCATAAACATGACCGCCAACCTGTTGAAATACTGGGCAAACGTTGAGACATGAAGCGCACCGTAAACAGTAAAATACGCTCTTGAAACGCTGATCTTCTAATATTTTTCTTCTTTCCCCAGCTAGTAGTATATAGTGTAAATTCTTTGTACCGTTCTGTAATGGGAGTGGTCCTGACACAACTGTTACATAACTTATCATTTTTTGTGCAGTAGCACTTTTTGGGAGAGCAGTAATAATAGGCAGGAGATCTGTAAATCTTGGTATCAGCTTTTCTATACCAGCAATTACAACCTGTACTGGCGGCAGATTGGCGGTCAATCTTCCATTTCCCTCATTAGTAAATAATACATAACTTCCCGATTCAGCAATCAAAACATTCGCACCATTTATTCCCATATCGGCATTTATAAATTTCTTCCTCAATTCTTTTCTTGCTACGGAAACAATATCATTTACATCATCTTTTACTGTATAAGGCAACTGCTGGTTAAGGACATCAGCAACATCGCTTCTTGTAAGGTGAATAGATGGCAAAACCATGTGAGATGGTTTATCTTTCTTGAGCTGAAGAATCCATTCGCCTAGATCTGTCTCAACAACTTCATCTACACCAAATTGCTCTAGAACATCGTTGAGATGTAATTCTTCAGTAGCCATTGATTTAGATTTGACAATTCTATGAACTCCATTCTCCGTTATCAATTCCTTTAGATAATTAAATACTTCATCTTGTGATTCTGCAACGAATACCTTAGCTCCGCTTTTTTCTGCGTTTTCTATAAATTGTGATATATAGCAATCTGGATTCTCAACTACTTGATCTTTTGCTCTTTGTATATCTCTTCTTAATTTTTCAAAATCTACATCACTATAAACCTCTTTACGTTCTTTGACATAACTGTCTCCAAAGGTACCGAGTGCTTTTTTTAAAGTATTGTTTGCGAGGGACTCTTTTATTTTACGACTGTCCACGATTTAAAAATTCCTCCTCAGTCAAGAGAATATACATTTTTTTTGGTCCATGAACACC
>JAQWCA010000305.1 GCA_028706065.1 Tepidanaerobacteraceae bacterium | reverse complement strand
CTTTGCTTGGATGGTCACCTGAGGGCACTGAAGAAATCTTTAATATGGACAAGGCCATAAAAGAATTTACCTTGGAGAGAGTGAACAAGACTGCAGCAATATATGATGTAAAAAAACTTACATGGATAAACGGTCACTATATGAGAGAACTGGACTCTGGGTACGTGACAGAGCAGACAATACCTTTTATGATTAAAAAGGGTATAATTACCGAGGAAGAAGCACATAAAAAATTTGACTATATCAAGAAAATAGTTGATGTTTCTCGGGATAGAGCAAAAACTTTGGATGAATTGGCAGATAGCATAGCCTTTTTCTTTAAAGACGTAACAGAATATCAGGAAAAAGGTGTTAGGAAACACTTTTCCAAAGAAAATGCCGTAAAACTTTTAACCCTGGGTGCTGAAGCTCTTGAACAATTGGAAGAATTCACCCATGATAAAACTGAAGAGACATTTAGAAACCTTACTGCCGATATGGGCTTAAAAGCAGCAGAACTCATTCACCCCACCCGCCTTGCCATCTCAGGCAGGACCATTGGCCCTGGGCTCTTTGATATCATTGTGATTTTAGGTAAAGAAAAGACTGTAAATCGAATGCGAAAAGCTGCCCAATGGATAAAAATGAATATATAAATAAAAGTTATTCAAAAAACCGGCAGAGCGATATCAGCCGGTTTTTTTCTTTATAAAACTCTTATAATAATTTAAAGGATTATTGCCATCTTAAGTCTAATTATATAAAATAATAAAAGAGTCTTTGTTAAATAATAGGTTTAAATACTTTTTACTTGCAATTTAGGAGGGTTTTTGTGTTTACTGATGTAACAGGTGTCATAATATCCATGATTTTTGTAGTTTTGGTGCTTATAGCTTCGGAAGTGATTAGAAGAATAGGCAGTTTTTCCACAGAATTTACTCGGAAGTTTATACATATCGGAGTATCCCACTGGTGGATAGTAGCCATGTGTTATATAAAGGATATACGCTATGCTATTATTCCACCTATTATATTTGTTCTTTTAAACTACTTTTCTTACAAGAAAGATTTAATTAAAAGCATGGAGCGGGGGAAAGACAGCTCTGATCTTGGGACTGTATATTTTCCTATTTCACTTATAATACTTATCCTATTGACTTGGGATGGGGGATTTCTTGGGAGTGATCTAAAGTATCTTGGAGCTCTTGGCGCTTTAACGATGGGCTATGGTGATGGTTTTGCAGCTATAATCGGACAAAACTTTGGAAGTAGAAAATATAAAGTCTTTGGAAATGAAAAAAGTTTAGAAGGTTCTATAGGAATGTTTTTATTCTCCTTTATGGTAACAACTATAATTCTTAGTAATTCAATAGGATTAGACATAAATAATGTAAGGATTAGTTTTGTTGTGGCTGTTATTGCCGCTTTGACTGAAGCCTTGACACCATTTGGGTTTGACAACTTAACCGTTCCTATTATTTCCGTCTTTGCTTCTTATTACCTCATAAAAGGGAGTTCATTGCTTTTATTTATATACATGGCTTGTATAGGGTTTATCATAAGCTTTTTTATCGCATATACTGCTTATAGGAAAGAATCCCTGACACTGGACGGTTCAATCGGCGCTACGTTTATGGGCACTGTCATGTATGCTACTTCGGGTATCTTTGGGTCTTTTATGATGGTGTTGTTCTTCCTTTCTTCCAGTGTGCTCAGCCATTTTAAGAAAGGCAAGAAGAAAAAAGTTGCTCTTCAATTTGATAAAACTGGGCGCCGAGATATCCTTCAAGTCTTTGCCAATGGCGGTGTAGGGCTGATTCATTCAGTATTGTTTTATATGACGAAGAACCCTTCATATTTGGTCTTTCTTGGTATTTCATTTGCTGCAGCTAATGCTGATACCTGGGCTACGGAACTGGGTATATTAAACAAGAAAGAACCTCTTTCATTGAGAACTTTTAAACGTGTTGAGAAAGGAACTTCAGGAGCTGTAAGTCTTATTGGGACTTTTTCTGCTTTAATTGGCTCAACGCTAATTGGGATATTTGCCGTTTTAGGTCTGGTTTTCTTAGATATTGGTGAAATGGGTTTCGAATACATAAGAGCCTTTAAAATGGTAACCATAGGAGGCTTTATAGGATCGCTGATAGATTCTATATTGGGAGCTACTGTGCAAGGAGTTTACTATTCTGAAGAATTAGAGGGAGAGACGGAGAAAAAAGATTACAATGGCAAGCCCAATCTGCTTATTAGGGGACTTGGCTTTGTTAATAACGATTTGGTTAATTTTTTAAGTATAGGAATTTCCAGTATATTGTTTTTGGGTATCCTTTAAGCCTAACGTGGCAGTTCTTGAACATAACATCGATTTACTTACATGCCCAGCATAAGCAGCATTAGCTGCTTATTTTTTTTGTTATCCAAAAAAAATCTAATGAAATTCGTGGACAAGTATGGTATTATGTACAATGAAAAATAGAAATTTGTAGAAGTTTGGCAATAGGAGGCGACTTTCTTGAAATATTTTAAAATGCTTTTATTCTTGATGATACTAGCATTAGCCGTGTTATTACCCTTAGTAACAGGAACTGAGGTACAATCCACAGAGGTCATACAAGAGGTAGGTAATCCAATGGAGAATACATGGGAAAAACTTGAGGATCAATCTCCTATGCCTGAACCGAATTTTCAAGAAGTTTTTCCAAAAAGCATAACAGTGCTTGATGTCAACGAAACAGTGCCGGTAAATATAAGAGAATTGCCGTCTGCAGATTCCAAAAGCTTGGGCGTTGTATATGGAAATCTCATGCATATAGATGTGGTAAAGCATTTAGACAGTGGATTTTCGGAAGTCTCGACATGGGATTACAATACAATGAAAGATATAAGTGGTT
>JAQWCA010000304.1 GCA_028706065.1 Tepidanaerobacteraceae bacterium | reverse complement strand
AGTAAAGATTTGCCGGTAACAGAAAATACGCGTTTTAGAGCTGCTTCTGTTTCCAAGCATTTCACTGCTTACACTATTATGCAATTGGCTGAAAAAGGAAAAATCGGACTTGATGAAGATATTTCCTTTTATCTAGGTTTCAAATTACGTAATCCTAATTTTCCCGATACACCAATTACCGTACGCATGTTGATGTCTCATACTTCATCATTACGGGACGGCGCTCTGTATACCATTGCTCCTCAATATAGTGTAAAAGAATTCTTTTCTCCTACCGGCAAATACTTTGAAAATGGTGCTCACTATGCTCCGAAAGACCAAATTCCTGGGGCATATTTTAAATACGCCAATCTTAATTATGGTTTGCTGGGTACTATTATTGAAGCAGTTACCGGGAAACGCTTTGATAAATATCAAAAATCTCATATTCTTAAACAGCTTGATATCAAGGCCGACTATTGTGTTGGTAATCTTGACCCCGCTGAATTCAAAAACTTAGGCACTATATACCAAAAAAACACTAAAGGCAAATGGGATGAGAAGGGTCCCTGGGTAGCTCAAATTGACGGTTTCAATGGCAAACAACCGGCAAAAGATCTTGTGTATATTGAAAACCCGGATCACAGAGAAACTGATACCTGGCAAAGTTTAAAAGGCTATAAGCCCGGAACTAATGCAACGTTCTTCTCTCCTCAAGGCGGTTTAAGGATTTCATACGGCGAGTTGGGCCACGATCTTGAGTTTCTCATTAATGGCGGGATATATAAAGGCAAACGTATTTTAAAAGCTGCCTCTTTAGCTGAAATGATTAAACCGCAATGGATTTACAATCCCCAAAAACCAAATGGCAGTACCTATGGTGGAACTATAGAAGCTTACGGTCTAGGCTTATATCACATTATTGGCAACAGTACTTCACGTGTTTGTAAAAATCATGTACTTAATTTGGTTGGGCATACAGGAGAAGCCTATGGAGAATTGTCCGGTGTTTTCTTCGATCCAAAAACCAAGAATGGTTTTATTTACATGATGAATGGCGAAGCTGTAGCCGAAGATGATGATCCCCGTTCTGCCGGCAGATTTAGCGGCAACTATATTTGGGAAGAAAACATAATGAATGCTATAAGTGAAAATGCTTTTTTTGAAAGCTAAAATTAAGGAGTAAAAAGTTGGTCTACGAATTTTCCAACTCGTAAACCGGCTTATTTAACATATATTCCAATCACCCAACTAGCATACTTCACACACAGTCCTGTTATTGGCAAGACTATTACTCATAAACATCACGCCTGTATCCAATAGTCAAAATTAAAATCAAGATTGCATCATCCTGAATATCGGCCAGCAGTCTATAATCACCAACTCTATAACGCCATTCACCTTGGTGGTTAGACTTAAGACTTTTACCATGTTGTCTTGGATCAGAGCATCCCTCCAAGTGTTTTCTCACCCATCCTATGATAAAAAATGCAGTGTACTTATCCATTTTTTTAAGTTTTTTCTTTGCTTCAGTGGTAAGCTCTACGTGAAACTTCATTTCAGCCCCAGCTCTTTCTCCACATCATCAAGAGAATAGGAAACGGGGTTTTTCTTATATGCTGCAAGTGCTTTTTTATATGCCTTTAGATCATATTCATCTTCTATACGTTCCAGAACTGATTGCCTTATTAGTTCAGATACGCTAAGGCCCCTCATAGCAGCATATTTTTTAAATAATTCTGTTTCATTATCATTAAGTCGTAAAGAAATAGTCATATTATCGCCGCCTTTCTTGTAATACATTGTATTACTTAGTTGGCATTTTGAAAGGCGCCAGCAAGAACTTTTTTACATGCTAACAAGTCTTTTTCGTCTATCTCAATTAAATTCCGTGGTGTTTTTAACGTCATTGGCCAGTCTCCCATTATGTAAGAACTAAATTTCTTTATGTCCCCTTTATACCATCTTCCGCGCCAACAAGGTAGATAACTATATCACTTGTCCATGTTATAATCAAGCCGGTCTACGAATTATCTAACTCGTAAACCGGCCTATTTTTACGTTCTCTTCATTTTCTTTAAAATATGTTTATCCTTTTCGCTTACCCGAAATGACTCTAGACATTTTTGAATGGCTTTGTTGTATGTGAAATCATCTAGGTCTGCTTCTTGTAGAAATTTCTTAGTTATCTCAGGAAATTTAACATAGGCTACAGAAATTCCCCAAGCCACTGCCATCTGAACATAGTAATCTTTCATTCTAATATATTCGTAACACTCAAGAACTCTGTCTATATACTCTCCAGTACTATAGTGGTCTAAAAGCATAACTACTCCGAAACGTACTTGATACGCCTGCCTTTTTTTTAGATATGGTTGAAGAAACTCCCAACCCATGTCCCTGTTTTTTTGAAAACTCTTTAGGCTGCTGCAAACTGTATCGCAAACTGCCCAACTATCGATTTTAGGAACAAACTTCTGTAAATATTTAAGCTGTTGTTTCATGGTTAATGGCGCATATGCTATAACTAGACCATAGACGCTCTTTTCTTCTGCCCAAGAACCAATTGGTCCATTCAATATCTCTTGCCAATTTTCCTCAGCAAACTCTTTAGCGAGTTTTTTCTGGGCAGGGACACGTACTCCCAAAACATTATCTTTACCAGGACACAACTTGCTATGGAATTCTCTATATTTTATGTCTTGTAATTTTCGTAGCCGTTCCAGAATATTCATCTATTATCCCCTATATAGCATGTATTTCTCCTTCTTGTTGAAGTCCCGTTTGCTCAATAACTATTTCACATAGTATACACTCGCCCTAAAGGCAATATCATCTACTTAACGACAAACAACATCACCTTGACCCTCTCCACCATAGTATGTAAATATTTATTTA
>JAQWCA010000303.1 GCA_028706065.1 Tepidanaerobacteraceae bacterium | reverse complement strand
CTTCGAACACATATTTCAACAACAGTTCTTTAAATTCCCAAACCGTTGCATCGGTTTTTAAGTAATCTTTGACATTTGTCACACGACTCTTTACGGACTTTATACCCTTTGATTTGATTTTTTCCGTTTTTACATGGAGCGCCTTGGTCAGAACCGTTAGATCTGAGTCAAACAACAGTGTACCGTGATGAAGTATTCGTTTTTTTGTGACATACTGAGCATTGCCGGAAAATTTTTTCCCGGCAATGCTTATATCATTTCTTCCAGAAAACTCTGCATCTACTCCGAATTTGCCAAGAGCTTTTATAATTGCCTTGGCAAATCTTTCTATGCTGTTAAAGTCTTCCTTTCGGTAATCTACCACAAAGGAAAAATTTATATTCCCTAGGTCATGATATACTGCACCACCGCCGGACATTCTTCTCACTACAGTTATGTCATGGTTTTTAACATATTCCGAATTAACCTCTTCTATTGTGTTTTGATTCCTACCTATTACTACAGTTGGTCTATTTTGATAAAAGTAAAAATAATCATCTGATCTATCTAGATGTTTTACCACATATTCATCTAATGCCATGTTAAAATAAGGGTCATTGGAATCATTCCTTATATATAGCATAAAAACTCCCCTACCTTTTTGTTGATATTTTAGATTATATCAGGGAGGAGAGCTTCTTGACAACCACAGTATTTAATTGGTTTTAAGTTTATCATAATAAAGGCTGTCTTTTTCGACCTCTTTCATAAGCTCCTCAATTGTGATTTCCTTGCCCACAATATTCAAGGCCTCGGTAGGACAAGCATCTGCACATATCCCGCAATAATTACAACTTTGGTGATTGATTATTGAGATAATACACTAAATGCATATAAAGATATCCTTGGCAAATACTACTAGTGTGAACTTTTTAGTATTTATATTCATACATTTTACAAGAGAATTTGTTATTTTTTAAGTGAGGGTAAAATATGTTTCAATGGATGAAAAATTTACATAGAATTCTAACAAAACAGGACCTTGACTATAAAACTCCAGGGGAAAAAGACGGTTCCTTGTCCTATAGCATCCAATCAAATTTAGAAAAAATAAAAGAGGTATTCACACATGCCAATGATGTAGTAATACGACAGTTTGAAATTGGAGCGGATGTGCGTATCAAAGCATTTATCGTATATGTAGACGGCCTTGTCGATAAGGAGATATTACAGATCAGTCTAATGAAACCTTTGATGATAGATATGCATTTGGCTAAAACCGATGGCACTTTTAATCGAAAGACAGCCTTTACCATTATTAAAGAACGGGTTTTATCAATAAGTGAAGTAAAAGATGCCCATTATCTACAAGATGCAGTCGATGCCGTTTTATCCGGAGATACAGTCTTGTTTTTAGACGGCTCACCGGTAGCCCTTGTTGCAAGCCTTCGAGGATGGGCAACTCGGGGAATCACCACACCGGATACAGAAGTAGTGGTAAGGGGCTCGCGGGAAGGCTTTACCGAAACCCTACAGACAAATACCAGTCAGTTAAGGCGAAGGATAAAAAACCCCAATCTAAAACTTGAAACTATGAAGATTGGAAAGCAGACCAAAACCGATGTAGTAATCGCCTACATCAAGGATATAGCAGATGATAAAATCGTTGAGGAAGTCAAAAAAAGACTTTCCAGGATCGATACCGACTCTATACTTGAGTCAGGCTATATCGAAGAATTCATAGAGGACAATCCACTTTCATTTCTTCCAACTGTTGGAAACAGTGAAAAGCCGGACTCGGTGGCGGCAAAAATGTTGGAAGGTCGGGTAGCAATACTGACTGATGGAACCCCTTTTGTGCTCACGGTTCCCTACCTTTTTGTTGAAGCCTTTCAGAGTAGTGAAGACTATTATTCGCGGCATTATTATGCATCAATTTTGAGATTGTTAAGATATACGGCTTTTTTCATCGGCGCATTTGCCCCTGCCTTCTATGTGGCATTAACTACATATCATCAAGAAATGATTCCACCAGCTTTACTAGTAAGCATGGCAGCAGCTAGGGAAGGCACTCCTTTCCCCGCTTTTGTGGAAGCCATGATAATGGGGGTTATATATGAAATCTTGAAAGAAGCCGGCGTTCGCCTGCCAAGGCCGGTTGGCCAGGCTGTAAGTATTGTAGGAGCTCTTGTCATAGGCGAATCAGCGGTCTCTGCGGGACTAATCGGTGCCCCTATGGTCATTGTTGTTGCTCTTACCGCCATTTCTTCTTTTGTAGTATCTTCTATAAGTGATACATTATCAATAATGCGACTTATCTATGTTATTTTGGCCGGGGCTTTCGGATTGTTCGGTATTATGATAGGAATTGCAGGCTTTTTAACTCATTTGGTTTCCCTTCGTTCCTTCGGCGTGCCCTACCTTTCTCCTTTAGCTCCATTAAATATGAGGGATATGAAGGATGTATTTATCCGTGCTCCTTGGTGGATGATGTTTACAAGACCCCGGGTATTAGGTTGGAAAAACCAAGTTCGGCAAAAATTCCGTTTAATGCCCGAAGCCCGGGAAGGCGATGAAAATAATAAATAAACTTGATTAAATTAAGAGGTGCTCTATGCTGGAAGATGGAAAAATTACAAACAGACAGTTCATGTTTGTTTTTGTTCTCACCCGTTTAATGCTGACAATTGCTTATCTTTCTTTTTTTGACGCGCCGCCATGGAATCAAGATAAATGGATATCCGATATTCTGTCACTGCCAATGCATATCTTGTTTACGCTTCCCGTTTTTTTTCTGGCCCAGCGTTTCAAAAACCTTTCTATAATACAATCGGCTGAAGTTATTCTGGGGCCAGTGGGGAAACTGGTAGGTGTGCTTTATATATGGTTGTTTGCCCATCGAACTGCTATAATTTTAAGGCAG
>JAQWCA010000302.1 GCA_028706065.1 Tepidanaerobacteraceae bacterium | reverse complement strand
AAAACTTGAAAACACGGCAACTTGAGGATTGATTAGGATGGAAATTAGCATACTTCCCGCTGCCAAAGGAATTAGGTAGTTGGAAATAGATTTGATACCCAAGGATATTATTAGGGTTGATAAAATAACAATTACGAGTAATGTAAGATAAAGATTGTTGTTGTATATATCCCTGTGAAAATAGTACACAGCAAAAGCAAGAATCCCTTCTAAAAGCCCTGATATGCATAATATCCCAACTAACAAGCTTAAATCCGCTCTCCTGTCACGGGCTAGCAATCCCATTTCCTTGAGCAGCTCTCTATGCTCCTCGGTTATGATGGTTCCTTTTTCAATCAATACCTGATTAGGAATAATTTTAACCGGTGCAATAACATCCATTGCTTCCTGCTGCTGCTTTTCAGTGGCTTCACGATCATAAACCATGTTGTGTCTAATAGTCAAAAGAGCTATTTCTTCACCAATACTTTTAAATTCCTGAGGTAGGTTTAGACTTCTAAATTCTTCTATGATATATGTCTTAGTTCTATCTATGGAATCTTCCTTTACACGAGTCTCCATGTCCGTCTCAATGATGGCTTTTGTGACGGTTTCCAACTCTTTTAGAGATGTATCGCTTATTGTTAAAACCTGAGTATATGTCTCCTCAGAAATATCACTGGATATTTTATCTGTAAAAAGTTTTACCTTTTCCTCATCTTCCAAGTAATCTCGAGCTCGTACCTCTTTGATGTATGCAAAGAGTTGTGCTATTTGATTTTTCACTTCCAGAGTTATGGTATGATCTAAGGTATACTTTTTTGGAACAGCATCAGCCGCAGCCTGCCGTAGTTTATTTGTAGCCATTGTATTGATACCGTCTTTTTGGACTATGATACTTTCCTGCAGTGCCTCTCCCACCTTTACATCATATTTTTGAGGAAGAGAACTTAGGAATATCATTGCTGTCAATGCAATAAAGAAAAAAAGCCCCAGCACCAGTTTCTGGAACATCAGATTACTAAATATTGTTTTTGTCAACTTACCCGGCAATATATTTTTTATCATAGCCACAGAATCACCCCATGCTCTGATGGCATTTTTCATCAAATCTCTCATAGGCTTTGATTATCCTCTGTACAACTTCATGACGCACCACATCTTGGTCATTTAGGTAAATAAATTGAATCCCTTTGACATCGTTTAAAACTCCTCGAACTTCTTCCAAACCTGAAAATATCCCTTTTGGTAAATCAATCTGAGTTAAGTCTCCCGTAACTACTGCCTTAGACCCAAAACCCATGCGTGTCAGAAACATTTTCATTTGCTCTGAAGTTGTATTCTGTGCTTCATCAAGTATAACAAATGAATCATCTAAAGTCCTACCTCTCATATATGCCAAGGGTGCTACCTCTATTAGACCTCTTTCCATATAACGTCGAAAAGAGTCCACACCCAAAATATCATATAGGGCATCATAAAGGGGTCTGAGATACGGATCGACCTTGTCTTGCAAGTCTCCGGGCAGAAAACCCAGTTTTTCACCTGCTTCCACTGCTGGTCTTGTCAATATAATTCGGCTTACTTCCTTTTCCTTAAAGGCCGTTACTGCCATTGCCAAAGCTAAGTACGTTTTGCCTGTACCCGCCGGCCCTATACCGAATACTATATCATTTTGTTTTATTGCACTTGTATATAGCTTTTGGCCAACAGTTTTTGGTTTTATAGGTTTACCACGGTGGGTATGACATAGTATACCATCATATAAATCGCTTATCTTTTCTCCATCACCGTTTTTTGCAAGTTTCACAAAGTATTTCACTTCATTTGTTGTCAAAGAATTGCCTCCCCGTAATACTAGTATTAGTTGGTTGAAAAGCCGCTGCACTGATTTGACGTCTTTTTCATTGCCCAATATAGCGATATCTCCACTACGGGTTATTATTTTCACTTTAAACTCTTCTTCGATACATTTTACATTTTTATCTTGATTGCCAAATAGGAAAGTCATATTATTCACATTATCTATAGTAATTCTAGCTTCTGCCAGATTATCTGTCAAATTTTTTCCTCCCCGTTATTTGATTTCTCTTTTCTGGCCAATATCTTCAACTACTTCTATTATCATTGATCCAATAACAGCTTTTTCATCTGAATCCAGCATAAATTCCATCTTTTTTTGTGTAATTTTATCGTCTTTAGAAATGTCTGCTAATTGCGAAAGGAGTTGGGCTTCAGCTTCTCTGGATGCTCCTTCTATACCTAAAAACTCATTTTTGATTTCCATTTCGTTATATTGTGTAACACTAAACCCAATCTCACCTAATATTTTAGGCAATATGCGAAATTCCCTCAATATTTTTTTTTCGTAAAGAGTATAAGGGATATCTCCTAATTGTAAATTGAATATATTATTTCTTATTTGAAAGCCAAATGATTTCTTGCTATTACCTGTTGGATTTTTTTGCTTTTTTACCAGTGGGACCTTAACTGCTTTTTGATACCAAACCCGAGCTTTGACAATCCCTTGAGCATGAACTAAGAAGAGATTCTCTTCGCTTTCCATCTTCTCAGACTGGTCCGAGTTTGAAAATATTTTTCCTGTTATTAAAACATCCCCTTCACTGACCGTTTGACCTGACTTGACTACTGCTTCGCCCCTGAGAGGAATTATCTCCTCGATTATACCGTCTTTTGAAGCTATTATATCACAAGGTGTGTTCTGTTCAAGTTCAGGAGGTAATTGCTTTTCGATAAGCTCAACCAGAAGCCTGGCGCCCTTTATCTCCATCTCAGCCCAAGCGACATTTTTGTATTTGGTCAAAATTCTGTCCAGGTAATATTCCTTATCAATATTATATTTAAAAAGACCTTCTTTTAAGCCCCACTCTCGTAAATCATTCATAACAGAAGTTTTTAAATCATCA
>JAQWCA010000301.1 GCA_028706065.1 Tepidanaerobacteraceae bacterium | reverse complement strand
ATACTGGCTGGACGAATCCACGCTGAAATCATCCTTCCAGAACTTACGCTCGACATCGCCGTTGTCCTTGCTAATAACTAAATCTGCTGCCTGTTTATACAAGTAAGATGTAATTTCACATAAAACCAATCCCCTGCAATTATTAAAACCCACCGAATAAAAAAAGAAAGACTGGATGTGGAATATCCGGTAGTGGAAGGATTGGCCAATAAAAATGCTCAGGAATATATCAATTCGGTTTTAATGGGCATTGTAAACAACCTGATAGTAAATACCGACTATTATGAAAATCCCAAGACTGATGTGACAGGAAGATATCATGTCAGGACAAATGAGAAGGGCATTTTAAGCATTTCGATTGAGATGTATTGGTTTGCCGGTGGAGCTCACGGCATGACTGTCTTGAAATCAGTTACTTTTGATGTAAATACTGGTAGGATATACCGTCTTGAGGATCTATTTAAGGAAAATGTGAATTATGTAAAGCCCTTGTCGGATATTATAAAACGTCAGATACAGGAAAGGAACATACCTCTTATAGTTGATTTTACCAAGATAAAGCCTGACCAGGATTATTATATAGAAAACAGGACTCTTATGATATATTTCCAGTTATATGAACTGGCACCTTATGTTTATGGCTTCGTAACTTTTCTCATACCCACCCGGGAAATTGAGGATATCATTAGAGAAGACGGCCCCTTGAGTATTTTGCGATAGGGCAAAGGTAAAAGGCCCATAATTAGGGCCTCATGCAGTGAATATCACGATAATTTATTTATTTTCATTTATTGATTCCCATGCGGTAGTGCTAAAACCCACTAAGACTTTATTGTCACCAATCAATAATGGGCGTTTTACCAACATTCCATCTGTGGACAACAATTCTACAATATCTTCATTGGTCATTTGTGGAATCTTATCCTTTAATCCCATTTCCCTATAAATCTTTCCACTGGTATTAAAGAACTTTTTGATGGGCAAGCCGCTTCGGGGGATCCATTCTTTTAATTCTTCGGCCGTTGGATTTTGCTTTGCAATATGTCGGTATTCATATTCAACCTTGTTGGCTTCCAGCCACTTTTTTGCCTTCTGGCAGGTAGCTCACTGTGGGTAACATATGAACAGATATTTCATCTTTTCATCCTCCTTTGGCGTCATGCTTAAATCTGGCTTTAAATTGCTCATTTCATGACCACTAAAAATCCGATTCTTTCTTTTCATCCCATATTTTAGGACCTTTTTCTAAATTATAGTGTACAATCACTCATATGTAAATGGATTTGGTGTAATTATTATCTATAAAGGAAAACTAGTCTTTGTATGGAATATTAATCTTATATAAAAAAGATAATTATCAGAAAAGGAATTCCGGTTTTCAAAAAATTGCTAGGGGGATAAAATGGATAAGGTTATAATCAAAAATTGCAATAACTATAAGGTCGAAGACTTAATAGTTATAATCAACTCCGGAATAGACTTACTTGGTGGATGGGGAAAATTCATCCGGCCACAAATGACAGTGCTCTTGAAAGTGAACCTGATTGGTCCTAAAACTCCTGACACAGCTGCTGTTACCCATCCTGAATTTGTTCGAGCAATAACCCGTATTCTGATGGAAAGAAGATGTAAAGTATGGATAGGAGATAGTTCGGGAGGAGCAATTGCGGGTATTTCACCAACCGGTAGAAGTTTTGTAGTTTCAGGTCTTGAGAAAGTTGCCATGGAGGAAGGGGCAATAATAAAGAACTTTGATCGGGAGGGTGTTGTAAAAATAGATACCTCAGCGTGGGAAATGTATCTTGCAAAGCCGTTATTTGAAGCAGACTTCATTATAAATCTACCGAAACTCAAGACCCACTCAGCGGGAATATATACGGGCGCGGTTAAGAATTTATTTGGCTGCATTCCGGGGCTTAGAAAAGCAGCATATCATAAAAGGGCACCTAATCCAAAGGAATTCGGAGCAGTATTAGCTGCGATCAATGAATCTGTAAACGTAGGCCTTAATATTATGGACGGAATTACCGCCATGCAGGGGGAAGGTCCTACTGCCGGCACTGTATATCATGCCGAGAAAATATTGATAAGCACCGATCCACTGGCATTGGATGCGGTGGCTTCAAAAATGATAGGCATAAACATTGAAGACAATCCAATATTTGATGCAGCCCGAGAAAGAAATCTGGGAGAATGGAGAATTGAGCATATCAAAGTAGAGGGAGATTACTGTACACCTCCTAAACTTCCAAAATTTAAATTGCCCAGGGCTTTTAAATTAAGGAAAAAAGTAAACTACGGATTAATGGTAGCTGTAATAAATTTACTAAAAGCTCGTCCCAAGATTGATAAAAATAATTGCAAAAACTGTAACATATGTGTTGAGAGCTGTCCTGTTTGTGCAATCGACAGAGAGACTAAAATAATAAATTACGATAAATGCATCGAATGTATGTGTTGCCACGAACTTTGTATGTACAAGGCAGTTAAATTGAAAAGAGAAAATTATATTGGAAAAATGATTTCAAGACTACTTAAAATATAATTGATAATTTCATCAAAAAAAACCTTGGTTTTTATGGGCCAAGGTTTTTTTGTTTATGAAATTTAAAAAAAATTTAAATGAAATTCAAATGAACGCCATTTGTAATTCATGGAATGTTAAGTCTAGACTTTAAATACTAAAAGAATGGGGGTGAAAAGGATGTTAAAACTGGTAAAAAGACTGTGGAAGAGACAAAGGGATCGATGATGCCCTTTTCCATAGTTGCCAGCCAGATCTGGATCTCCATCTCCTCAGCCTCCGCCCCATGTTCCCGGTAGAACTGCATAAACGGTTCCAGGCTCTCGCTGCTGGGAACGAGAATTATGTAGTCGACAATGCCGCCGCAATCCGTCTTCGGTTCGG